>CAZNEU010000215.1:0-7584 GCA_964571915.1 uncultured Phycisphaeraceae bacterium | reverse complement strand
TTCGGCCCCGAGCAGGAACTGGCACATGCGGGCCATGGTGTGGGTCTGGTCAAGGCAGACGACCAGCACGTCCGACTCCATGAAGGTGATGTCCTGGCGCGTGAGCATCTGGCGTGTGGCGGTGGCATCGGACGTGATGAGGCGGACCACGGCGTGGTCGGAGGAATCCACCACCGACAGTGCGCAGATGCGGATCATGGCCTCATCGAAACTCGTCACAAGTTCAATCAGGCGACCGACGCGGTTCTCCAGGAACACCGAGAACTGCGGGATGCCCGCCGAAGCGAAAGCAGCGCCGGATGCGGTGGCGGGCAACTGCGTCATCGGGGCAAGACTCCGGGTGGGCGGGTGGGACCGAACCGGGCAAGTGTACGAAACGCCCGGCCGGTTGTCCTACCGCCCCGCCGCCGCGGCACCCTTGCCGGGTTCGGCAGGCTTCTTGGGTTGCTCGGTCGGGGTCTGCTCGCCGGACGCTGCGGGCGCAGCCGGCTGGCGCGGTGCTGCGTTCTTCACCCACTTGTCCAGCCACTCCGCCGTTTCAGCGTGTACGGTAAAGACCGATTCCTTGGCCGCGTAGCCGTGGTCCTCAAAGGGGAGCATGATGAAGCGGGCCGTGCCGCCGGTGCCCTTGATGGCCGCGTAGAGACGCTCGGACTGCACGGGGAACGTGCCGGGGTTGGAATCGTTCTGGCCGTGGATCATGAGGATCGGGGCCTTGATCTTGTCGGCGTAGGTGAAGGGCGAGAGGCGCGTGTAGGTGTCTTCGGCCTGCCAGTAGGTGCGGCGCTCGCCCTGGAAGCCGAAGGGTGTGAGCGTGCGGTTGTACGCGCCGCTGCGGGCCACGCCCGCGCGGAAGAGATCACAGTGAGCCAGCAGGTTGGCGGTCATGAACGCGCCGTAACTGTGCCCGCCCACGGCGGCGCGCTCGGGGTCTGCGCCCAGTTCCGCGGCCTTGTCGATCGCGGCCTTGGCGCTGGCCACGATCTGCTCCACGAACGTGTCGTTCATGGTCTCCGGGTCGCCCACGATGGGCATGGTGGCCGCGTCCATCACCGCGTAGCCCTGCGTGACCATGAACAGGTGCGAGAGGCCGCCGAAGATGTTGAACGACCACGGCGAACCCGCCACCTGACCGGCCGTGGCCGCGTCGTTGAACTCGAGGGGGTAGGCCCAGACAAACAGGGGCAAAGGCTTGGCCTCGCCGCGTTTCACCTTCTCCGCGTCGAAGCCGATGGGGTAATACATGGTGGCGGAGAGGTCCACACCATCGGCCCGCTGGTACTTGACGAGTTCCTTCTTGAGGCCCTTGAGTTCGGGCGCGGGGTGGGGGAATGCGGTAACGGCAACGCGATCAGACACGGTGAATGCGGCAGCGTCGGGTGCCGCCGCAGCGATCTTCGCCACCTTGCGCGTGAAGTAGTTGGGCGGGTCGTCGGGCGTCTGCCAACTGGTCATCACGGTGGAGGCATCATCCGCGAGCAGGTCCACCACGCTTTCGTCGCACCCCTTCTGGCACCGCCACATGCGTGCGGGCCTGAGCG
Source organism: uncultured Phycisphaeraceae bacterium (assembly GCA_964571915.1). Classification (GTDB taxonomy): domain Bacteria; phylum Planctomycetota; class Phycisphaerae; order Phycisphaerales; family UBA1924; genus JAEUIX01. The sequence goes on along the minus strand of CAZNEU010000215.1, from coordinate 6,043 downwards.
TGTCCAGCGGCATCACGTCAAGGAACGGCAGGTTGCCTTCGGGTGTGGCGCCCTCGCCGCGCAGGAAGAGCGCGTTGTTGTGGACGCGCACGACGCTGCGCCCGACATCGTTCTCTTTGGCGAGGGGCGTGCCGGGGTTGTTGTACCTGTCGCGCACGCTGCGGTCGAAGATCTTTGCGGGCTTCGCCTCAGCGACGGCCGTGTCCAGCATCCAGGTTTTCGTCCAGCGCTTGTCGCGGTCGTACTCGCTGAACATGCACACCGAGCCCGACGCCGCCACGCCGGGTGCCTTCTCCAGCCACGAAAGGCCCGTGTAGCGGTGCTCGGTGCGGAAGAGTTCGCGCGGCTCGTCCGTGAACGGCGCGCTCAGCGCCAGCACCTTGTCGCGCTGCGGCACCTTGTTCTTCGGGTCGCCGCCGTCGAGAGCCTCGGCCCAGAGGAGCGTGGCGGGCAGCGAATCGTGCCACTCGTGGCCGCGCGGGCCCGTCTGCACGCCCTCGATGGGAATCTCCTCGCGCAGGGGCATGTCGCAGAGGGTGTGGATGAGTCTGCCGGAGCGGTCCCACACCTCCACGGTCTCGGGGAAGTCGCCGCTGCCGACGGCGTAGGAGTAGGGCCGATGCGTGCGGGAGATGAGCAGGTGTTCGCCGCTGGGCGATGGGTCGGAGCCCGAAAAAACGGCGGGCGCGCCGATGTCGGTGCGCTTGCCGCTGCCCACGTCAACGAACGCGAGTTGGGCCGTCATGTAGTGGTCAAAGAGCACCTCGTCGTGGGCATCTTTGAGCATGTCCTGCAGCGTGCGCACCTGGGCCGTTTTGCCGTAGGTCTCCTGCACGATCGGGCCGGTGGGGGCGGGCGGGCGCTCCGGGGCCTTGCCGCGGCCGGTGGGAATGAACTTCACGAGCAGCGTCCTGCCGTCGGGCATCCAGCGGACCGCGCCGCCCGCGCCCCCCGCGGTGTTGACGATCGGGCCGGAGAGTGGGCTGGCCTGGGCCGTGGACGCATCGCAGACCCACAGTTCGACACCCGTGGCACGCGCGACGGTGAAAACGAAACGCTCGTTGTCGTGCGACCAGTTGGGCGAGCCGAGGTTGGGCTCGGCCTCGTTGAGGGCGGAGAGATCAACCCGCTGCTCCGCCCCGGTCGCCAGCGTCTTGATCGTGAAGCCGGTCAGGCGGCGCGGGCCGTAGGGCGCATTCGCGGCGGGGTTCACGCGGCTGCCCGCCAGGCGCAGCATGGGCTGGGCGATGTCCGAGATCGGCGGCAGGGCGATGCGGTCCATCAGCACCATGCGGTCGCGTTTTGGCGAGAGACTGATGCCCGGACGGGGCTTGGCCTCCAGGATCCGCTTGATCGGCTCCGGTGGCGTGCGATACGTGGGTGCCGCGGGCGCGGGCGGCGAATCGGCCGCGTGCAGGACAGATGATGCGAGCGTTGCAGCGATGAGCATGGCGGCGAAGGGTGCGGTGATGCGATCCATGGTGAGGGCTCCGGGGGGCGGGGGGGTGCGAACCACCGGAGACAAGCATACAGGAGCAGCGACCGGCGTGGGATACCAGGGGTGTAGTCCAGGTTTCTGGCGGTAGGGGTGTAGATAGTAATGGAGAGGGCGTAGCCGATTCGGAGAATCGGGGTACCCAAAGGCAACCGCCAGAAACTTGGACTACACCCGATACCAGCGGCTCAACCCACGGCCACGTCGGCACCGGCCTGCTCGAACCGCCTCATTGACCGCGCGAGAAGGCCGTAGGCGACCACACCGGCCGCGCCCGCCAGCACAATCCCCCCGCCGCTGAGGACCGCCGCGTAGACCAGCCGCTGGGTGCTGATCGGCTCGTCGCCGGCGGTCGGTTGCTGAGCCACCAAGGGCGCAAGGGCCCCCGCACTCATCCGGCGAACGGCTTCGGAGCGCGCCAGGACCGCGGAAATGAACGTTTCGAGTTCGCGCGCCGTTCGTTCGCGTCCGGGTCCGCGGAGTTCGAGCGTGATGGTGCCCGGCGTGTCGCTCTGCACGTACAGGTCGGTCGAGAATCGTTCCTGCACACCCGCGGGCGAGGCCAGCGATTCGATGCCCCTGCGCTGGAAGTTCTCAGCCGCCTCGGCGTACGCGATCGGGTCTTTGGTCAGGCCCTTGTGCGCTTCCGTCCACGCGGCCAGGTCGTCGCGGCTGGCCGCCTGCGCGTCTTTGGCCGCCAGTGTGGCCCGTGCCGCGTAGGTGGCCGGGGCCACGATTCCCGCCACCGTCCAGGCCAGGCCGGCGACGATCCCCACGATCACGCACGCCGCCGCGGCAAACACGGCCCCCGTGCCCCGCGCGGCACGAAGTTCCACCTCCTGCTGCCGCGTGTTCAGGGCCCCGGCCAACTCGGCGAGTTTGGCGCGCTGCGAGAGCACCTGCTCGCACTCGCCCTGGCGCCTGACGATCGCGTTCTTCGCGGCCATCAACTTGCGGGACTGCTGGTTGAGCAGGTGCTTGTAGCGGAACAGACGCAGCCGCCGCAGGTGGTTGGGTTGCGGCGTGGCGGCACCGGGTTCATCGGCAACCACCCGGGTGTCGGAATCGGCCCCGGGCAGGGTCAGGGCCTGGCGGAGCCGCTCGTCCAGGACCTCGATCGCGTGGTCGCGCTCGGCGAGTCTGGCCAGAGCAGCATCCAGTTCGAGACAAAGGTCCGGAGGGGGTTCGATCGGCGCGGGCTGGGTCGGCAGCGCGGGGCGTGCCAACAGGGCCGCCTCCCGCGCGGCCAGCGTTGCGCCCCGTGCGTCAAGATTGTTGGCACGGGCTTCGAGTTCGGCGGCGCGCTGCGCGGCCTCCGCCGCGAGAGTGCGAACCCGGGTGAACTGCGATTCCATGGTGCGGATGAGGTCGAGTGTGTACCCCTCGCTCCCCGCCGCGGCGGGCGCACGCTCCGGGGTCGGCAACAGCGCCGGCGCGGCGGCATCGGCACGTGCCCCGGCAGGGGGCAGCGGCGGATGCACATCCTGTGGCTCGTCTGGCTGGGCCATGAGGGCGGCAGGCACAGCGCGTGCGCGGATGCCGCGAGCAGGAGGTATCGGCCCTGCGTGGTGGCCGCTCAATGCGCGGCCGGAACGGGGCCGCCTGGGCGGGTGGGCGGCGATGCTGCGCCGCCCACATGGGGGCGATAACCGTGCGGACCGGGGCAGGGTCGGGTATAAATGGACCCCGTTCTGCCCGCCCTTGCCCGGCGCCGGCTCGACCCATTCGCGTTACCCATGCCACTCATCCAACTCAGCGCCGACCGTCTGCGTCTCTCCATCAACCCGCTGGCAGGGGCGAGCATCGCCGATTTCTCCATGCAGGGTCCGGCCAAGTACGCCTACCCGATCATGCGCCGGGCCGCGCCCAGGGAGATCAACCCTTCGGCGCACGGGTCGTTCTTCATGGCCCCGTGGTGCAACCGCCTGGCCGGGGGCAAACTGCGCTTCGGTGGCAAGGAGCACCAACTGCGCTGCAACGGGTCTGACGGCACGGCCATGCACGGCGACGTGCGGGAAAGGCCGTGGACGCTGCTGGACCGCACGCCCGATACGGCCCGCCTGGAGTTTGACAGCCGGGCCAACCCCGGCGTGAACTTCCCGTGGCCCTTCGCCGTGCGCGCCCGCTACGAACTCTCCGCCGCCGCGCTCGATATCGACCTGTCCGTCCACAACCTGGGCGACGGACCCATGCCGGCCGGGTGCGGCCACCACCCCTACTTCATGCGTCGCTTGTGGAGCGAGCGCGATGTGCTGCGGGTGCTGTGCCCGGTGCGCGCCCGGTTCCCGTTGGTGAAGGGCATCCCGTCGGGGCCGGCCGGGCCCGACGACCTGACCCGGCGGTTGGCCACACTGCAAGCCGCGCCCGAAGAGTTGATCGACACGGTCTTTGACGGCTTCTCAGGGCACGCGAAACTCGTATGGCCCGGCAGCGGCGTCGCGCTCGACATCACCTGTTCGAGCAACCTTGGTCATCTGGTGTTCTACACGCCCGTGGCCGACGGGCCCGGCGCGGCACCGCTGCCGTTCATGGCCGTGGAGCCGGTGTCGCATGTGAACAACGGTTTCAACCTGATGGCCGAGGGCAAGAGCGACACGGGCAGCGTGGTGCTCGGACCGGGCGAGGCTCTTGAAACCACGATGCGGTTGGCCGTGTCCACGTTGTGATGCACCTCTCACGCGCCCTCCGGCGCACCCGCCACTCTCCCACACGCCATGGCCACGTTCCTGTTCAAGACCGAGCCCGGCGACTTCAGTTACGCCGACCTGATCGCCCGGAAACGGGCCACCTGGGACGGCGTGGCCAACCCCGGCGCGCTGGCCGCGCTGCGGAGCGTGCGCAAGGGCGACCACATCCTGATCTACCACACCGGCGATGAGAAAGCGATTGTGGGCCTGGCGCGTGCCGCGGGCGATGCGTGCGCGGACCCGAAGCAGCCCGGCACAACCGCGGCGGGTGAGATCAAGTTTGCGGTGGTGGACGTAGTGCCCGTGCGGGCCGCGAAAACACCGGCCGCGCTCGCGACGATCAAGGCCGACGCACGGTTCAAGGGCTTTGCGCTGGTGCGGCAGGCACGCCTGAGCGTGATGCTGGTGCCGTCGAACCTCGTGCCCGCGCTCTGCAAACTCGCGGGCCTGTGAACCTCGTTCCCGCTCACGCGACGGGTACCCTGCCCCATGACGCAGACCGCTCCACCCCCGTCGCCCCGGGAAACCATCGTCGTGCTCGACTTTGGCGGGCAGACGGCCCAGTTGATCGCCCGGCGTGTGCGTGAGGCCGGTGTGTTTTCGGTGCTCACGCCGCCCACGGTGAGCGCGGCCGACCTGGGCCGCATCGCACCCAGGGGCATCATTCTTTCAGGCGGCCCCATGAGCGTGTACGACGCGGGCGCGCCCACGTGCGACCCCGGCCTCTACGACCTGGGTGTGCCGGTTTTGGGCATCTGCTACGGCCTGCAACTCTTCTGCCACCAGACCGGCGGCACCGTGTCGCCGGGCAGGCACCGCGAGTTCGGCCGGGCCGAGATCACCCTGCGAGACCAGCGCGACCTGTTCACGGCCCTGCCCGACAAGACCACGGTGTGGATGAGCCACGGTGATCAGGTCTCCGCGCTCCCCCCCAACGCCCGCTGCGACGTGCTCGCCTCAACACCCGCGTGCCCGCTCGCGGCGGTGCGTATCGAGCAGGGTCCGCGGCGTTTCTGGGGCGTGCAGTTTCATCCGGAGGTCACGCACACGCCGCAGGGCGGGACGATCCTGCGGAACTTTGTGTATGAGGTGTGCCGCTGCCGCGGCGAGTGGCGCATGGCCGACTTCCTTGAAGCCGCGTTGGCCGACGTGCGGACGAAGGTGGGCGGCGAGCGGGTGATCTGCGGCCTGTCTGGCGGCGTGGATTCGGCGGTGGTGGCGGCGCTGCTGCACCGGGCGATCGGCGACCAACTCACGTGCGTGTTCGTGGACACGGGCCTGTTGCGCAAGAACGAGCGGGCGTTTGTGGAGACCACTTTCCGCGACCACTTCCACATCGATCTGCGCGTGGTGGATGCGGAGAGCGACTTCCTCGCCGACCTCAGGGCCGTCGAAGAGCCGCAGGAGAAGCGTCGCCGCATCGGGCACCGGTTTATTGACGTGTTCGACCGGGCCACGCACACGCTGCCGGGCCTGAAGGGCGCCAAGTTTCTGGCCCAGGGCACGCTCTACCCGGACGTGATCGAGAGCGGGCACAGCACCGGAGGAACGGCCGCGGGGATCAAACTGCACCACAACGTGGGCGGCCTGCCCGAGAAGATGGGCTTCGCGCTCATCGAGCCCTTGCGCGAGTTGTTCAAGGATGAGGCCCGCAAACTCGGCGAGGTGCTGGGCCTGCCCGAGCAGATGATCTGGCGGCACCCATTCCCCGGTCCGGGCCTCGCCGTGCGTGTGATCGGCGAGGTGACCAAGGGCCGTTGCGACCTGCTCCGCGAGTGCGACCAGATTCTGCTCGACGAGATCGTCGCGGCGGGCCTCTATCGGCAGACCAGCCAGGTTTTCGCCGTGCTCCTGCCCATCA
>CAZNEU010000214.1:0-10383 GCA_964571915.1 uncultured Phycisphaeraceae bacterium | reverse complement strand
ACCGCTATGTCCGTGATTCTCTTGAACGCGCAGTCGCATCAGGTGGCGTACCAGAGCGCGGTGGCGCCGCTGCCGTCCACCGGGCAGGCCGTGTCGGGCGCGGCGTGGGTGTACCCGCGCAAAATGACGGGCGGACAGAGGCAGGCGATCCTCACGCTGGAGGGCGTGATGCCCGCCGCGCCGGCCCTCTCGTTCGAGATCAACAGCGCCGGGCCGGGCACCATCGGCGTGGTGCGCGGCGACCCGGCGAGCACCACGGTGCAGCCGCTGCGGCTTATCGGCGTTCCCAACACGCTGGGGGCGGGCGTGGCGGCGCGCAACCGCGGCTGGCATCATGTGGCGTTCACCTACAACGGCGGGGTGAACACGGCGGACATCCGGCTGTTTGTTGACGGCGTGGAGGTGGACAACTTCATCACCGTGGAGCAGGAGAATCTGCCGCCGCCGCCCGCGGGCACGGGCAGAGTGGCTCTGGGCGCGAGCGGCACCGCGCCGGGCTTTGACGGGGCGGTGAGCGACGTGGGCGTGTGGTACGGGCGGGAGTTGACGCCGGCCGAGATCGTCTCGCTGGCAGGGCGGAGCGCATCGCCGGTGTCGCTGGGGGGCGGCGGGCTGGTCTTTGCACCGTCGTTCGCCATCGACCTGCACGACCCGGTGTCGAACACGACGGGCAGCGCTACGTCGGGGGTCGCCATCGAGAACACGGTGTCGCCACGAGTGCAGAACGGCCTGATCGCCGCGTACAACGCGCGATCGGGGCTTGAGAGCACACCCGCGGGCGTGGTGTGGAGGGACGCGAGCGGGGGTGGCAACGCCCTGGTGCAGGGGAGCGGCACGAACCAGCCGGGGTTCCTCAACAGCGCATCACCCAGCGGGCTGCCGGCGGTGTCGTTCGATCCGTACATCGTCAGTTTCGCGGGCGCGAAGTGGCTGGGCACCACGGCCCCCGCCAACGCGGAGTTGCCCTCCGATCAGTTCACCGTGGTCTACGTGGGCTCCACTCGCCTGCTGGCGGGGGCGGGTGGCGGCAGCACGGCCAAGTATCTGCAAGCGGTGCTGGCGTGCCCCAACTTTGCGCTGCGCGTGGGCGGGCCGCTCACCTCGTCGCTGCGAGATTCCGAACTGGCCTACACCGACGCGATCAACCCCAACGGGGTGTTCGCCGGCACCAGCGTGAAGGCGGTATCGTCGCCGGGGTTCATGGCCTGGCGAGGTTCGGGCACGGGCACGGTGGACTTCACCTGCATGGATCGTGCGGCGACCGCGAGCCGCAGCCCGAGCCCCGCCACGACCGCTACGGCCTGGCGCCTCGGCGCGGCCTGGTCGGGCAACCTCAACGGCTTCCTGGGCAACGCGCACCTGGTGCTGCTCTACAACCGGCGGTTGAGCGACAGCGAGATGGCGGTGCTCCGCTCGTCCGTGTCCGCGGCTTGCGCGGTGCCAACCCAGGCCCGGCGCGTGGTGGTGGTGGAGGGCTCGTCCTCCGCCGCGGGATACACGACGGCGTTCAACCGCGACTACGTCTGGCGTTCGATCGAGTCGCGGTATGACGTTGGCTACAACTTCGGGCGCGGCGGTGATGACATCTCCAGCAACGGCGCGGCGGACGTGCGCGTGCAGGCGGCGCAGAGCGTGGACCAGGTCGTGCGCCCGGGCCTGCCCAACCTGCTGATGCTGCAGATCGGTTCCAACGACCTGATCTCCCAGCCCGCCGGCAACGACGCGGGCCGGGCCCAGGTGGTTTTCAACAACATCAAGCAATACTGCCTGGCGCGCAAGGCCGCCGGTTTCACACGCATCGGCGTGATCACGCTGCTGTCTCGCAGCGCCACCGGCACACCCGCGGGCCAGGCGGGGTTCGAGAACCGCCGCCGTCTCCTCAACGACCTTCTGCGAGCGAACATCGGTCAGGGGTACGACGAGGTGATCGACTTCGCGTCGGACCCGCAACTGGGCGCCGATTCGGCGTTTTCGGTTTATCAGTGGCTCTACGCCGACGGCACGCACCTCAACACCGAGGGCTTCGACCTAGCGGAGAAGTACCTTGATCGGTTCATGACGGCGCCGGTGCCGCGCGTGCCCGACTCCGAGCCGCTGATCGTGAAATGAGTTCGTGGCCGCCCGGTCTGTGCCGCGCGGCGCGCGGACCCTGGTGCGCATGGGCGCTCGGCCACTGAACCAAAGCAAACAACCCGCGTCGAGGTCCTTCATTGACCCCGGCGCGGGTTGATTTGTTCGAGCGAAGATGCGGGCAACCACGGCCCGCCAGCGATCAGGCCGCGTCGCGGCGACGGCGAAGGGCCAGGAAGCCAGCCGCGGCCACAAGGGCGGCCGAACCGGGGCTGGGCACTGTGCCGATGGCATCGAGCGTGAAGTCCGCACCGGTCTGCGGGAAGAACATCACATCGACGCGGTCGACATCGGTGAAATCGAACGCCGCGCCGCTCTGGAGGGCGAACGCGCCGTACGCGAACAGGGTCTTGAACTGGCTGTTCAGGGCCTGGGCGGTCGCGATCTGACTGACCTTTGCAGCGTTGGACGTGCCCTGACGGCTGTAGAGGTCGATGCGTATGGCCATGGCCAAGTCATTGCGAACGAAGTCGAGGCGGATGGCGTTGGCACCGCCCGCGGCGAGGTTCTCGCTGATGTTGTTGAACCGGCCAAGGCCCGCGTAACTGAGTTGCGCCCAGGGTGTCACACCCGAGTCGCTGCTGATGGAGAGCGCCCCGCTGGCGGTGAGCAGCCGGAGGCGGGCACGATCGGTCTCATCCACATCCGGCGGCGGGAAGCCCACATAGATGAGAAAGGCATCGCGCTGACCACCGATCACCGTAGGGGTGATGGTGAAGGCGGCCTTGGTCGTGTTCATGGGGAACATCGTGGCATCAACCGTCAGCGAGAACGCCGGGTCGACAAACTCGTCGATGGTCTTGATGAACGGCCCGCCCGCGAGCGCCGCAGGAGCCAATGCCCCCAAGGCCAAACCGGCCGCCGAAAAAAGTGCAAATGTGCTTGAACGCATTTTTCCCTTCCTCCACTCTGTCCTTCACATACCTTCCGCGCCCTTCGTGCCCCTCTCCAGAGGCACGGACAACGCGAACACTGGATTATGGACTCAACCCGACCAACCTGCAACCTCTTCGGGCGTTTTTTGCTCGTTTTTTCGGAAGATGTGCGACCGAACTAGCCCAACAGAGGGGGTTTTCACTCATCCATCTCCACGAGAAGGGCAAATACGTTTGCGTTTTGTTTGCATAACTGACCCACGATCGACACGCAGGTGGCCCCGGGTATCGACAGGCGGAACCCGTATGAGCGACGGCGCACCGACTGCCCTGAGCCAGCATCTATGATGACCCGATGCCCCGCCGCGCGGCGGGGCGTATGGGCCACCCTCGGAGTCCTCCATGACGACGTTGAATCGGCCGCCAGTTACGCCCAGTGGCACCAAGGGGCTCGACCCGCACGCGGTCACGATCTCGGGGATCGTGCTCGACCCGGCGTACGGGCCGGGCGTGGCCGAATCGCTCAGGCACGTGGACCGCGACATCGCCGCGCCGGGCAAGTTCCCCTTCACACGCGGCCTGTTCCCGTCCGGCTATCGCACACGGCTGTGGACGATGCGTCAGTTCGCGGGCTTCGGCAGCGCGGACGACACGAACAAGCGGTTCAAGTACCTGCTGGAGCAGGCCAAGAGCAGCACGGCGGCGAACACGGGGCTTTCGACCGCGTTTGATCTACCGACACTGATGGGGCGGGATTCGGACGATGCGCTCTCGGCGGGGGAGGTGGGCAGGTGCGGCGTGGCGATATGCACCATCGAGGACATGCACCGCCTGTACGCGGATATCCCTGTGGGCAAGGTGACGGTGAGCCAGACCATCAACGGGCCTGCGGCGGTGGTCTGGGCGCTCTACCTGGGGCACGCCTTGCAGCGCGGCATCTCGTGGGCCGACCTGGGCGGCACGCTCCAGAACGACATTCTCAAAGAGTTCCATGCGCAGAACGAGTTCATCTACCCGCCCGAGGCGAGCGTGAAACTGGTGGTGGACACCATCGAGTTCCAGAGCCGCTACCTGCCCAGGTGGAACAGCGTGAGCATCAGCGGCTACCACATCCGCGAGGCCGGCAGCACGGCCACGCAGGAACTGGCCTTCACGCTGCGCGACGGGCTGGAATATGTGGAGGCGTGCCTGGAGCGCGGCATGGCGCTGGACGACTTTGCCCCGCGCCTCTCCTTCTTCTTCAACAGCCACAACGAGTTCTTCGAGGAGATCTGCAAACTCCGCGCGGCACGGCGCATCTGGGCGCGGGCCATGAAGGGCCGCTACGGGGCCACCAGCGAACGCAGCATGTTCATGAAGACGCACGTGCAGACGGCCGGGTGCAGTTTGACGGAGCAGCAGCCGCTGAACAACATCGTGCGCGTGGCGTATCAGGCCATGGCCGCGGTGCTGGGCGGGTGCCAGAGTTTGCACACCGACAGCATGGACGAAACGCTGGGCCTGCCCACCGAGCAGGCCGTGACGGTGGCCCTGCGAACGCAGCAGATTCTGGCCCACGAGACGGGCACGACGCGCGTGGCCGACCCGCTCGGCGGGAGTTGGTTCATCGAGCACCTGACGGATGTGATGGAGCGCGAGGCGCTCGACTACATCGCGGATGTGGACAGGATGGGATCACATGGCCACATGGCACATGGGCACATGGCCACATCGGCGGCGGAGGCACACACGCCCACGATGAGGTCGCCTGGGCGACCGAATCGTGGCGCTGCCGGGGCACCCAGCACAACCGATCTCACACAGCACGGCGCATACGCGAAACGCGAGGGCTACGGACGCGGGGCGGTGGCGGGCATCAACCGCGGCTATTTCCGCCGGCAGATCGCCGAGGCGAGTTACCGCTTCAGTGAAGAGATGGAAGCGGGCGACCGCATCACGGTGGGCCTGAACGCGTACCGGGAAGAGAACGAGAAACGGCCGATCGACATTCTGCAGATCCCCCACACCGTGGAGGTGGAGCAGTGCGAGCGGCTGGCGAAGTTCAAGGAGGCCCGCGACGGCGGCCCGAGCGGACGCGCGGGGAACGCGCGCGTGGCGAAGGCCCTTGACAACATCCGCGCATCGTGCCGCGGGCAGAAGTGGACGAGTCTGTTCGCGGGCGAGTTGCCGTGGGCGGGGGCACCGGGCGCGGTGGCCGCGCCTCTGCACCCGACGAACGTCATGCCCGCGCTGATCGAAGGAGCCTTGGCCAACTGCACGCTGGGCGAGATGGTGCAGGCGATGGCGGATGTGTACGGGCGCTACACGGGCGGGCCGGAGTGGTGAGGCGAGAGCGTATGAACACGACCCCGAGGATCCCGAGTGAGGCCATCGAGGCGTTCTGCCGCAAGCATCGCGTGCAGGAGTTCTCTCTCTTCGGATCGGTGCTGCGCGACGACTTCCGACCCGACAGCGATGTCGACGTGCTCGTGGCCTTTGCGCCGGGACAACGGCCCACCCTGGAGGGCTGGATCGCCATGCGGGACGAACTCGCGGCCCTGTTCGAGAACCGGGAGATCGACCTTGTGGAACGCCGAAGGGTAACCAACCCGTTCCGGCGGCACGAGATCATCAGCACGCGCAGGGTGCTGTATGCGGCGTGAGCGGCGCGACCCGGCCCTGCTGTACGACATGCTGACCTACGCGCGGGAGGCCGAGTTCTTCGTGCGCGGACGCACGTGGGAGGACTATCGACGCGACCGGATGCTGCGCGCGGCCGTTGAGCACGTGGTGATGATCGTGGGGGAGGCGGCGTGGAAGGTTTCGAAGACGTACCAGAAGGAACACCCCGAGATCCCGTGGGCGGCGATCACGGTGCAACGGCATGTGCTCGTGCACGAATACGACCGCATCGACGACGAGAAGATCTGGAAGGTGGCCACCGTGTACATTCCGCCGCTTATCGCTCAACTTGCACTGCTCGTGCCGACACCACCGAATGACCCGCTGCCCGAGCCGGACGCGGAGCGGCCGGGCGTGTAGCGTATCGTCGGTGCATGGGATTGAACGGAGACCGACGAGTGCCCGACCACACATGGCCAGCGCCGCGACTGGACATCGACGAACACTTCCTGGATGCCGGACAACCCGACTATCAGCTGAATGCCTGCGTTGGTCCGCAGGTACCGCATGGCTCAGGCTGGCGTCTCTACTCCGATGGTTTTCGGGCAGCCGCAAAGCACCTCGCTGAAGCGGTCATCGAGCGACCGACCATGGATTTGCCAGTTGACACGGTGGTGTACCCGATCGTATTTCTCTATCGCCACTACTTTGAGCTCATGCTCAAACGACTGATTCGGTCGGCGCGTGCGGCCCTGGGCGAACGTGCGACCTCACCCGATCACCACAAGTTGTCCAATCTCTGGGCAACAGCGCGCAATCTCGTGGAGACAGCTCATCCAGACGGGGACTGGGTGCAGAACGCGATCGTGACCCGCCTATTTGAGGAGCTTGACACGCTCGACCCGAACAGCGAGGAATCTCGCTTCCCCGTACGTCGCAAGGGCGGCGCGTCCTTTGCTGATGTACCGCTTCTCCATGTGCGTCACTTTGCTTTGACGGCCGAGCGGCTTGCCGACTACCTCGAAGACTTGGCTGGCGGGACCGATTACTTGGTCGAAGAAAGAGCCGCTTTGGCAATCGAGATGCGGTCCCGCGGCGAGTGAACCGCCTCGGAACGTCACGACATCCCAGAGAACCGTCGCGGCTGCTCCGGTCCAGTTGACCAGTTCCTCCCCCACGGCGCACGGAAAGGGTCGGGCAGCCGGATGCCAGCGAACAGACGCACCGCTCGCTCCCTCGCTGGCGCTTCGGGCTCGTCACTCAACCGGGGTCAAAGCACACGCGCCCCACAGCGCGGTGTGCAGCAGAATAACCGCCACCGTGATCGCGACGAAGCCGACCTTGCGGTTCTTGTGATGCACCAGTTTCATCGCCGCCAGCGCGCCGGGCCAGCCACCAAAGAGGGCCGCGACGTGGAGCGTGCGTTCGGAGAGTCGCCACGAGCCGCTCGGCGCGCGGCGTTTGTCGGCCACGTAGAGGCCGAACGTTGCGAGCGACACGAGGGCGTACCACGCCAGAGCGATGAGGAGGGTGTGGTGCATGATCCGCCGTTCGCCCGTTGCCGGTGCACGCCGACAGGGCAGCCAGCGAAGCCCCCTCGCTGGCGCTTCGGGCTCGTCAAGATGCGGCCGGCTTCAGAACGGGATGTCGTCTTCGGGCATCGGCTGGGGTGCCGGTGCGCTGCCAGCGCCTGCGCCCGCACGGTTGCCGCGCACCTGGGGCGTGGGCGCAGTCTGGTCGAAGTCCTCGGGGCCTCCTCCCCCCCCGCTGCTCGCGCCGCCACCGGCGGAGTTGCCGCCCGCGCCCGCCCCGCCGGGCTTGGAGTCGGTGAAGCGGAACTCCTCAACCACCACCTTGATCTTGGAGCGGTTGGAGCCGTCGGTCTTGTCCTTCCACGTGTCCTGCTTGAGGCGGCCCTCGATGAAGACGCTGCGACCCTTGCCCAGGTACTGCTTCATGATCTCGGCCTGCTTGCCCCACACCTCGCAATCAAAGAAGGAGACCTCTTCCTTCTTCTCGCCTTCGGGCGTGCGCCAGGTGCGATTCACGGCCAGGCCGAACGTGCCCACGGGCGTGTTGCTCGGCGTGAAGCGCATCTCCACATCACGTGTGAGGTTGCCCATCAGCATCACTTTGTTGTAGCCGCTTGCCATGTTCAGACTCCGAAAAGATTCTGTTGCGTGCGCGGACCCAAGCGGGCCCGATCTGCCAGCATCCTAACGGACCTCGAACTGCCTGTCAAGCGGCGGTTTCGGCCGGTGCCGGGGCCGCGGCCGCGGGTGCCGCGGCGGGCGTGGTGCCGGTGGACGGGGCCGGCGCAGCCGCGCTCTTGAGGTTGGCTTCAATGGTCAGGTCCACCTGACCGTCGGCGTTCTGCATCTCCTCCACGTTGAGGTGGTCGGCCTTCACCACCAGGTGCCGCAGGACGGTTTCGGAGAGGTTGAAGGCCCGCTCGATGAGGCCGAGTTTGTCGGTGGGCGCGGCGAAGTAGCAGAGGATGTACATGCCGCGCTTCTGCTTCTTGATCGGGAAAGCGAGGGGGCGATCGGCCCACTTCTTGAGGGCGACGATGGTGGCACCGTTCTTGGTGAGGTTCTCCTTGATGTGGCCGACGGAACCGGCAAGGTCAATCGCCGCGGCTTGACCGAGGAGGAACATGGCTTCGTAGTGCTGGGTGGGGATGGATCGCATGGGTCGGGGTCCTTGTCAGAAAGAGTTCGGTATGAAGAGTTCAGAGTTCAAAGTTCAGAAGACACAAGCGGGAACGGTCTATGCGGGTGCAGGCCTCAGGGCGCGGCAGCGGGGCCGGGAGGGGAGCCGCCGGGGGACGGAGGAGGAGGGTTGTTTGGCCGCGCCTCGGCGGCCTTGCCGTTGAAGCGGTTCATCGCGACGGCGATGCCCTTGGAGACGAAGCACTCGATCGCCTCGGCCGCCTTGACGAGCGCGGGCTCAAGGTCGCGTGCCTGCTCGTCGGTGAAGCGGCCGAGCACCCAGTCTGCCGGGTTGTCGTAGCCGGGCGGCGGAGCGTCGATACCGATGCGCAGGCGCGGGTAGCCCTGAGTGCCCAGGGCCCGCTCGATGTCGGTGAGGCCGTTGTGGCCGCCGTCGCCGCCGGAATCTCGCAGGCGGATGGTGCCGAGGGGCAGTTGCCACTCGTCCAGCAGCACGAGCAGGTCGCTTTGGGGAGAGACTTTGTAGAAGTTGAGCGTCTCGGCGATGGGCGTGCCGCAACGGTTCATGTAGGTGAGGGGCTTGATGAAGAGGCACTTTTCGCCGGAAACGGTGGCCTCAACCATCGCGGCGTTGAACTTCGAGCGGACCACGGCACCCGGAGCGTGGCGACGAACGGCGCGATCGACGGCCATGAAGCCGGCGTTGTGGCGCGTGCGTTCGTATTCGAGACCGGGATTGCCGAGGCCGACGATCAACTTCATGGTTCCTCGAGGCAGAGACATTCACCACGGAGACACGGAGAACACGGAGGGCGGGCAGGGACGGAAGGAAAAACCACCAAGGCACCAAGGCCACAAAGAAAACCAAGGAACAAACGGAACCGAGGGAGCAACTGTCGAGGCCGATGCGTGCGGGCGTGATGGGCGATGACACCCTGCGTTGCCCGCCACGGGAGCCTTGTGCCCGTGGCGGGACATGGAGGTGAACTCACTTCTTGGCGGCGGGTGCCTTGGCATCCTTCGCGGGCACCGCCCCGGGCTTGGCGGGTGCCGCCCCGGGCTTGGCGGGCGCGGCCCCGGGCTTGGCTGGTGCCCCGCCCTTCTTGTCGCCACCTTCGGCGGCGGCCGCCTTCTCCAGCCGCTCCTTCTCGCCGATGACTTCCGGAGTGGTCGCCTCGGTGCCGACCACGGCGGCCTCGGCCACAACCTCTTCCTTCTGCTCAACGATCTGCGCCACGATCGCGTGCGGATCGGTGATGAGTTTCATGTCGGCCACGGGCAACTTCACCTTGTCGGCCGTGATCGACTGGTCGAGTTCGAGTTCCGAGATATCGACGTTGATCGACTCGGGCAGGTCGGCCACGCGGCACTCGATCTCGATCTCGCCGGTGGGGTGCATGAGGATGGCCCCCGCGCTCTTGAGGCCCTTGGCCTCGCCGATGAGGTTGATGTGGACCTTGGTCTTCACACGCTCGTTGATGTCCACGCGCGCGAAGTCGGCGTGCACGATCGTGTCGCCCAGGTAGTCGTACTGCAGTTCTTTCAGCAGCACCATCTGGTCGCCGCCCGCCTCGGCGAAGTTGATCTTGAAGACCTTCTCGCCCGCCTTGAAGTGCGAGACCGCATCGCGGAAGTTGATGGTGACCGACACCGGGTCGGCCTTGTGGCCGTAGATGACCGCGGGCAGGTTGCCCGCGGCACGGTCGCGCTTGGCGTAGCGCGTGCCGAGGCGGGTGCGGTTGGAGGCCTTGAGCGAGGGGATGCGGTCTTTCATGGGTCAATCCTTCTGGTTTACAGGATGAATGCAAGGTTCGAGTGCCGAGGGCCGAAGGCTCGTGCCCGGTGCCTGCTAGCGTTTCACTCCCGCCGTGTTCTTGAACAGGGCGCTCACGGAACGGTTGTGGTGGATGTTGTTGATGGCGTCGCCGAGCAGGTCGCTGACGCAGAGTTCGACGAGTTTGGGGCGGATCGCGTCCAGGCGCGGGCCGCCGGGGATGGTGTTGGTGACCACGACCTTGCTGATGGGGGCAGCGGCGATGCGTTCGATGGCCTTGCCGGCGAACACGCCGTGCGTGGCCGCGGCGATCACCTCGCGCGCGCCCATG
>CAZNEU010000213.1:0-15534 GCA_964571915.1 uncultured Phycisphaeraceae bacterium | reverse complement strand
CTCCCTCACGGTCGGGCTTCCGTTTGAGCCCTTCCGCCAACCGAGCCCTCAAGCCGGGCCCGGCCCACCCACACGGGCGGGCGTCCGTCGGGCGGGGGTCCGTCCAGCCCGCCGCGGTCACAGCTGCCGCAAAAACCGCAGGTCGTTGTCGTAGAGCGTGCGGATGTCGGGTATGCCGTACTTGCCCATGGCCAGCCGCTCGATGCCGAAGCCGAACGCAAACCCCGTCCACTCTTCCGGGTCGATGCCGCAGCCACGCAGCACATTGGGATGCACCATGCCGCAGCCGCCCAACTCCATCCAACGCTCCGGCTGGTCCGGCCGCAGGCGGATCTTCATGTCCACCTCGGCGCTGGGCTCGGTGAAGGGGAAGAAACTCGGCCTCAGCCGCACCTCCGCCCCGGGGCCGAAGTAGCCTAACGCGAACTGCAACAGCGTGGTGCGCAGGTCGGCCATGCTCACGCCGCGGTCCACGTACAGCCCTTCGATCTGGTGGAACATGAACGAGTGCGTCGCGTCCATCGTGTCGGGCCGATAGACGCGCCCGGGCGAGACGACGCGGATGGATGATGCGAGTTTCCCGCCGCCGGCCTCCACCGCATCCTGCATCACCCGCACCTGCACCGTGCTGGTCTGGCTGCGCAGCATGCGCGGGCTCGCGGCCCTGGCCGGGTCATCCACATAAAAGTTGTCGATCGCCTCACGGGCCGGGTGGTCGGCGGGGATGTTGAGTTTCACGAAGTTGTGATGCTCATCCTCAAGTTCCGGCCCCTGGGCCACGTCGAAGCCCATGCGTGCGAACACCTCCACCAGTTCCTCGCGCACGCGCATCAGGATGTGCCGCCGACCCACGCCCAAGGGCAGGCCCACATCCGTCAATCCCGGTTCGGTGGGGTCCAGCAGCGGGCCACCGCCCGCACCCTGCCCACCCGCCGCGCCCGTCCCGTTCGCCGCCCCCGCCGCCCCCAGCGCCGTGCGGCGCTGGGCAAACCGTTCTTCCAGCACGCGGCTGAGTTCGTTGACCCGCTTGCCATACGCGGGCCGCTCCGCGGGGGGAACGTCCCTGGTCGCCCCCAGCGCGGCTTTCACCTTCCCCTTGGGGCCGATGAACCGCTGCCGCCACTGCTCCAGAGCCGCGGCATCCGCCGCCGCGGCAAGCGCCGCGCCGGCCTCGGCCTCGAGTTGATCGAGCGCGTTCACGGGGCCAAGCGTAGCGCGGGACGCGCCCGTGCAAAAGCGAACGAAGCCCGCGACCGTGTGGCCGCGGGCCTCGCTTGATGCTGGGATTGCTTTGAGGCCCGATCAGTTGGCCTTGGCCGCGGCGGCCTTGTCGGTACACTCGGCCTTGGCCTTGCAGCACGCCTCGGTCTTGGAGCAGGCCTTGGCTTCGGTGCAGGCGGCCTCGCCGCTGCACGTCTTGGTGACGGTGGCCGACTCATTCTCAACCCGGTCGGCCTTGCAGCCGCCGACGGCCAACAGGGCGGGAACGGCCAGAAGGGCGGCGAAACGAACGAACTTGGCTTTGGTCATGGGAAACTCCGTATGAAAGGGGTGGTGTGTATACATACCGGCCGGGCGGGCACAAGGTTCAGTGCCCGACCGAATCGCACGAGGATATGCCCCGAACCGGGGATGCCGCCACCGGCCGGGGCACGCTCAGGCCGCGGGCTTGGCGGGGGCAACCTTGGCCACGTTGGCCGCGTACTTGGTCCGGTTATCGGCGATGCGGCGGCGGATGCTGGGCTTGCCGCCGATTTCGGGGCCTTCCTCAGCGCCCACGAACTGGATCACGCACAACTCGCCGCCGTCGCCCAGGCGGTGCCGCCCCAGTTTCACGATGCGGGTGTAGCCGCCCGCACGGTCCTTGAAGCGGGGCGCGACGTTGTCGAAGATGTGCTTGACGATCTTGGGGGCCTTGCGCAGTTCGCCGTAGCGGTTGCGCTCCACCTGAGACGACTGGGGGATGTCAAAGTATTTGCTGGCCCGGTCGGCCAGGCGCTGCACGGCTTCCTTGTCCGCATCGGTGGGCTTCTTGGCCAGGTAGAGCCACTCAAAGCCGGGCCGGTCCCACCCCAGTTTGGCGATGACCAGGCGGCGGTTGTTCAGCCCGCCCTTCTTGGCGAGCGTGATGACCTTCTCCACGAAGGGCTGCACGGCCTTGGCGCGGGGAATGGTGGTCGTGATCTGGCCGTGCTCGAAGAGCGAGCAGGCGAGGTTCCGCAGCGTGGCGGTGCGGTGCGTGGACGTGCGGCCGAGTTTGTAGCCCGCTTTCATGTGGCGCATGAGGTGTTCCCCGTATGGGGCTCCGGAAAAAGGCCCGGGAAGGCCGAGTGATGGGATGTTCCAACCGAAAAGGCGGCGGGGGCCTGCGCCCGCGCCGTCCGTGAGAATCTTACAGCGTCGAGTCGGGCGTGACGGCCACACCCTCGGGCAGGGGCATGCCCAGATCGAGGCCGATGTCCTGCAGTTTCCGCTTCACCTCGCGCAAACTGGTGCGGCCGAACGAGCGCACCTTGAGCAGGTCCTGCTCCGTCCGGGCAACCAGGTCGGCCACCGTCACCACCTTGGCGGACTCCAGGCAGTTGGAGGCGCGGACCGACAGGTCCAGTTCGCCCACGGGCATCGTGAGTTTGCGGATGAGTTCCTCATCCACGCTCGCGGCGGCGGCGGCCTCGGTGCTGACGCGCTCCGCGCCCACGTCAAAGTACTGGATGAAGGCGCTGAGGTGCTTGCGCATGATCTTGGCGGCCTCGACCAGGGCCATCTCCGGCGAGACCGTGCCGTTGGTCCAGATCTCCATGATCAACTTGTCGTAGTCGGTCTTCTGGCCGACGCGGGTCTCCTCGATCGCGTAGCGCACGCGCTGCACGGGCGAGTAGTTCGCGTCCAGCGGAATAACGCCGATCTCCTGCTCCTGGTCGTCGGAGATCTGCTCGGAGGCGGGCACGTAGCCCCGGCCCTTGCTCACCCTGAGTTCCATCTCGAAGTCCACCTTGTCGGTGAGCGTCGCGATGACCAGTTCCTTGTTCACGATCGTCACCGAGCCGTCGGTCTCGATCAGTTCGGCCGTGATCTCGCCCGGGCCACGCGCGGCGAGTTTCATCGTCTTGGGCTCGTCGCCGTCCATCTTCACGATGAGGCTCTTGACGTTGAGAACAATGTCCGTCACGTCCTCCATCACGCCCGGCAAACTGGTGAACTCGTGCTGGGCGCCCTTGATCTTGATGCTCGTGAGGCTCGCCCCTTCGAGGGCCGAAAGGAGCGTGCGCCGCAGCGAGTTGCCCACGGTGGTGCCGAAGCCGCGCTCGAAGGGCTCGATGGCGAACTTGCCGAAGACGTTGGACTTGAAGCGGGGATCGGCGGAGATTTTGCTGGGCAGTTCCAGCCCGCGCCACTTGATGCGCATTGGTAAGTCCCTATCTGTTCGCAGCACCCTTGGGGTTGTGCCCGGCACCGGCTATCGAGCACGCGCCTCGCTGCGAGCAGGAGCGGCTCATCTGTCCGGGGGGCTGAAAGGCAAACGGCCGCGTCGCGCAAAGCGACATGGCCGAAGAAAGCAACTCGTTACACGCGCCGACGCTTGGTGGGGCGGCAGCCGTTGTGGGGCACGGGCGTGTGGTCCTCAACGGCCGTGATGCGGATGCCCGTCGAGACCAGGCCGTTCACCGCCGACTCGCGCCCCGCGCCCGCACCCTTGATGCGGACCTCGAGTTCGCTCACGCCCACCTTGCGGGCCTTCTGGCCGCAGTTCTCGCCCGCGCGGGTGGCCGCGAAGGGCGTGCTCTTGCGGGTGCCCTTGAAGCCGATCGTGCCGGCCGAATCCCAGCACAGCGTCTCGCCGTTGGTGTCGGTGATGGTGACGATCGTGTTGTTCTGGCTTGCCCTGATGTGGGCGATGCCGCGGACAACGTTCTTGCGGACCTTCTTGACCTTGGCCATGAAAACACTTCTCTTTCTGCCGCGGGTGTTCGCCCACATGTGAGCGGATCGCGGCGGTCATTCTCGATGCTCTCGAACCGTGGACTGTCGGCTCGGCGAGCCGACCTACTCAGCCCTTGACACCCTTCTTGCCCGCGACGGTCTTGCGGCGGCCCTTGCGGGTGCGCGAGTTGGAGCGGGTGCGTTGGCCCCGCGTGGGCAGGCCGCGCCGGTGGCGCTCGCCCCGGTAGGAGCGGATGTCCTTGAGGCGCTGCACGTTCTGGGAGACCTGGCGGCGCAGCGCACCCTCCACGAGGTAGCCCGCGTCGATGATGGCGTTGATGCCGGCGAGTTGCTGCTCGTCCACGTCCTTGGCACGCGCATCCGGGTCCACCTTCGCCTCGACGAGGATGTCCTTGGCGAACTTGGAGCCGATGCCGTGGATGTATTGCAGGGCGAAGTAGATCTTCTTGCCCTCGGGAACGTCGATACCGGCGATGCGTGGCACGGGCGAAACTCCTTGTCATGCCGGGTGTTGGAGCGGGCGAAGAGCCCGGTCCGATCGGCACGAAATCACCGAGCCTGACGGCTCAGCCTTGAACCTGTTTGTGCTTCGGGTCGGCCTTGCAGATGACGCGCACGCGACCCTTGCGGCGGACGATCTGGCAGTCCTTGCACACCCGACGAACTGACGCGCGAACCTTCATGGGAAACCCCGGAACGTGGTACCCGACCAGCGTGTCCGATCGGGAAGGGATGATAGACCGGCCGCGTGCGGGAGAAAAGGGGCTCGTGAGCGGATCGCCGCGCCTCGGTCCCCGGTCCCCTGTCCCCTGTCCCCTGTCCCCTAATGCCGAAACGTTATTCGGGCTTTGGTCAGGTCGTAGGGGCTCATCTCCACCGTCACCCGGTCGCCGGGCAGAATGCGGATGTAGTTCATCCGCATCTTCCCGGAGACATATCCCAGCACGATGTGGTTGTTGGGGAGTTTGACCCTGAACATCGCGTTGGGGAGCGACTCCACCACCACGGCGTCGAGCGTCAACTTGTCATCTTGTTTGGCCATGAAATGCTTTTCGAGGACACAAGGCACGGAAAGCCCGCGGCCGGTGCCGGGGGTGAGAATGGCCGTGAGACGGTCAGGACGAACGGTTGGACTGCACGCGCCCGTCGGAGCCGAGGAAGCCCTGGTAGTTACGCATGAGCAGGTTCGCCTCCACGCGCTGCACCACGTCCATCACCACCGAAACCACAATCAGCATTCCGGTGCCGCCCAGAAACTGCGCCACGGCGAAGTCGATGTTCATGCTCTTGTTCACGACCATGGGGATCACCGCGATCGACGCGAGCATGGTGGCCCCCACATACGTGATGCGCTCCATCACGGTTTCCAGATACTCGGCCGTGCGCGGCCCCGGGCGCAGGCCGGGGATGAAACTGCCGTGGTCGCGCAACTGCTTGGCCATGTCCTCGGGGTTGAACTGCACCGTGATCCAGAAGTACGCGAAGAAGTAGATCAGCGTGACCTCGAACACGATGTACAGAAACTCGCCGTTGAGAAAGTTCTGGCTCAGCCATTCGAAAATCCGCGAACCGGTCGAGCCCGGCGAGGCCACCCCCCACTGCTGGCTCACCATGCCCAGGATCACCGACGGAAAGATCATCAGCGAACTGGCGAAGACCACCGGCATCACGCCCGAGTGATTCACACGCAAGGGCAGGTACGACCGCTGCCCGCCGAAGACCTTGCGGCCCTTGGTGTGCTTGGCCTGCTGCACGGGGATGCGCCGCTGCGCCATCGTCATGATGACCGATCCGGCCACGATGACCACAAAGCCCAGGAGCAGCAGGATCAGGCCGGGGTAGCCCATCTTGCCGTCCACGCCGGGCTCGAAGTTGTTGATGACCCAGAACACCGCGCCGGGAATCTGCGCCAGAATGCCCGCCATGATGATCATGGACACGCCGTTGCCGATGCCGTACTTGTCGATCTGCTCGCCCAGCCACATCAGGAACACGGTGCCCGCCGTGAGCGCGGCCACGGCCATGACCCACCACACCGGGTTGCCCGCGAACTCCGCGTAGACCAGGTTGCGGCCCACCACGAACTTGAGCCAACCGATCGCCTGCACGATGCACAGGCCGATGGTGGCGTAGCGCTGCCACTCCAGCAGTTTCTGGCGGCCCGTCGGCCCCTCTTCCTGCAGTTTCTTGATGCTCGGAATCACCGACGTGAGCAACTGGAAGATGATCGACGCGGAGATGTAGGGCATGATGCCCAGGCCGAAGATGGTGCTGTGGCTGAACGCGCCGCCCGAGAACATGGCGATGAACTGGCCCGCGCGGGCCAGGGCGCTGTCGTCCTGGCTGGCCTGCGCGAAGGTCTTGGCCAGTTCGGTCTGGTCCACCCCCGGCAGCGGAATCCAGAACCCGATGCGGTACACCGCCAGCAGGCCCAGCGTGAACAGAATCTTGTTGCGCAGTTCAGGAACGCGGAAGGTGTTGATCAGCGCTTGCAGCATGTGAAAAATGACCTGAAACCACGCGAGGCAACCGGGAAAGGCCGCGGAGAGGACCCGCACGCACGGGAAGCCCGGATGTTAGGCGACCATGCCGCGAATGCAACGGCACGCCGCGGCCCGCAAGCACAACGACCCGGCGCGGGGCCGGGTCGCTGGGTTGATCCAACCGGCTCGGCCGCGGTTCAGGCCTCGGCCTCGATCTTGGGCTGCACGCCCGCTTTGCGGCCGCGCTTGAGTTTCTTCGTGAGATTCGTCGGCTTGGGGTCGGCGCTGTTGCGGTCCACCCCGCGCACAAAGTCGCGCCGTGTGCCCGTCTCGCTCACGCTGCCGCCCGCCCCCAACACCGCCTTCTTGGCGGGTGCGGAGAGGCGGTTGGCCACCACGTCGAGTTTCAACTTCAGGCCCGCGGCGGGCAGTTCGCCCAGAATCTTGAGGTTGCGCGAATCATCGCGGATGAGCCCCGCCGCCTGGAGCGTGGCCGCATCAACCTTGCCGCCCCTGGCAAACGCCGGGTGGGCCGCGATGTCGGCGAGGTTGACGATCCAGAACGTGGTCTCGAACTGCACGTTGGAGAAGCCGTACTTGCGGATGCGGCGGAAGAAGGGCTTCTGCCCGCCCTCAAAGCCGCGCCGCGTGGCCGTGCCCGAGCGCGAGCCCGCGCCCTTGTTGCCGCGCCCGGAGGTTTTGCCGCTGCCCGAGCCGCGCCCGCGGCCGACGCGCTTGCGGGTCTTGTAGGTCCCGGCCTTGGCGGTAATGTCGTGGATCATCATGGGAGATACTCTGGAAAAGAATCGCGTACGGAGCAAGGCGTGCGAGGCGTGAACCAATCAGGCCGCCGCGGGTGGGGCCGGTGGCGCACCGCCGGCCGGTGCCGCGGGTGCATCGCCGGCGCTGCTGGATGCGGAGCGGTCGCGCTGGCTCATCGGCCCGCCACGCCCCCCACCACCGCCGCCGCGCCCGCCGCGACCGCCGCGACGGTTCTGGTCGCCCACGGTGTTCACAGGGCCCTTGGGCTTGTCGCCCCGCCTGGCGGCGGGCATGAACGCCCGGCCCTTCTGGATCTTGGACTCGATCTCGGTCTGCTCGAGTTTCTGACCACGCAGGGCCGCGATCGCGTCGGGCGAGCGGAACTGGCTGATGGCGTCGAACGTCGCCTTCAGCACGTTCACGGGGTTTGTGGAGCCGTAGCACTTCGTGAGGCAGTCGGAGATGCCGGCAAGTTCCAGCACCGCGCGAACCACCGTGCCCGCCACGATGCCCGAACCGGGCGACGCGGGGATGAGCCGCACCTTGGCAGACCCGAAGTTGCCCTCCACCTGGTGGTGGATCGTCGTTCCCGTGCGCGGCACCACCACCAGTTTCTTCTGGCCGTACTTC
The DNA here is from genome assembly GCA_964571915.1 of uncultured Phycisphaeraceae bacterium. Classification (GTDB taxonomy): domain Bacteria; phylum Planctomycetota; class Phycisphaerae; order Phycisphaerales; family UBA1924; genus JAEUIX01. Next base: position 7,717 of record CAZNEU010000213.1, on the reverse strand, counting down.
TGGCTCTTGTCAACGGCCATGGGCACTTCGTTGCTCTTGGCGTAGCCAAAGCCCACCTGCCCGTTGCGATTGCCCACAACAACCAGCGCGCCGAACGAGAACCGGCGACCACCCTTCATCACGGCGGCCGTGCGATAGACACCGATGGTGGTGGACTCGATCTTTGATGATTCGTCAAGCAACTCGGGCATGTTCAGGTCTCAGGAAGGGGGAAAACTCGAATCTCAAATCTCATGTCTGGCATCTGGCGTCTGGCGTCTGAAGTCTGAAGTCTGAAGTCTCTTAGAACTTGAGGCCTTCCTTGCGGGCCGCGTCGGCCAGGGCCTTCACGCGCCCGTGGTAACGGAAGCCGCCCCGATCGAAGGCGACCGCCGACACGCCCTTGTCCTTGGCGCGCCTGGCAACCAGCGAGCCCACCGCCGACGCGGCCGCGGCGTTGCCGCTCTTGCCCGTCAGGTTCAGGTCTTTCTCCATGCTGGAGGCCTGCGCGAGCGTCCGGCCCGCCAGGTCGTCGATCACCTGCGCGTAGATGTGGTTCAATGAACGGTACACGCTCAGGCGGGGCTTGCCGGGCACGCCCTCGATCCGCTTGCGGATGCCGATGTGCCGCTTCGTCCGGCGCTTCGCTTTGCTCTTGGCCTTGTCCATGGTCGGTCTCGATTCGTGAATCGCTCTGAGCGGCGGACGAGGTCCGCCTGCGGCGGGCCCCACCGGGTCTACAGGTCCTACGCCGCGGCCCCGACGGCCTTGCCGCTCTTGCGTTTGATGGTTTCCGTCACGTACTTCACACCCTTGCCGTTGTACGGCTCGGGCTTGCGCGAGGCGCGGCACTCGGCCGCGAACTGCCCCACCGCCTGCTTGCTCGGTCCGCTCACGCGGATGATCTGCTTGTCCACCACGACCTTCACGTCCTTGGGAATATCCAGCATGATGGGGTTGGCAAAGCCGACGACGAGTTTGAGTTTGGCCCCGGCCACCGCCGCGCTCCAGCCCACGCCCACCACCTCGAGTTCCTTCAGGTAGCCCTTGGTCGTGCCCTCAATCGCGGTCTGGATCAGGGCCCGCGTGGTGCCCCACAGGGCGCTCACGAAGCGGTTGCCCGCGTGCTTCACCTCGTCGATGGAGACGTTGATCGCCTTCTCGCTCTCGTTCCACTTCACCCGCACCTCGGGCTTGAAGGGGACGGTGAGCGTGCCCTGCGCGCCCCCGATGGTGATGGCGTTATCCGTGATGGACACCTTCACGCCTGCGGGAACCGAGATGACCTTGCGACCGATGCGGGACATGGGGTTGGTCCTGAAAAAGTCCTGAGTCCGGGGTCCGAAGTCCTGAGTCCAAAGTCCTGAAGTCTGAAGTCCGGCGTCCGGCGTCCGGCGTCTCTTAGTCCACGAGGCACAACAACTCGCCGCCCACCTTCTCGGTGCGGCACTTGCGGTCCGACAGCACGCCCTTGCTCGTGCTCACGATGGCGATGCCCAGCCCCTGCAACGGGCGCGGCAGTTCTTCCACGGCCTTGTACACACGGCGGCCGGGTTTGCTCTGCCGCTCCAGCGTGTTGAGGATGCGCTCGCCACGCGGGCCGTACTTGAGTTGCACACGGATCTTGCCCGTGTGCGCATCTTCCACCACCGCGTAGCCGGCGATGTAGCCCTCATCACGCAGCACATCGGCGATGCCCCGGCAGACCCGGCTGTTGAGGCAGTCAACAGTCTTGGCCTTGTTGCGCAGGGCGTTGCGGATGCGTGTCAGCATGTCCGAGATCGGGTCCGTGAATGACATCGTCTGGTCTCTGGGGAAAATCGACTGCGAAGATCGAAACGGCGAAGCGAAAAACAAGCGGCGGCCGGAGCGGCGCCTACCAGGAACTCTTGCGCATCCCGGGGATCTTCCCCTCGAGCGCCAGTTTGCGGAGCATGATGCGGCTGATGCGGAACTTGCGGTACACGCCGTGGGCGCGCCCGGTCAACTGGCAGCGCCGCACCGTGCGGCTCATGTACTTGGGTGGACGGTTGGATTTGGCGAACTGCGCCTTGGTCGTCATGGGTGGGTCCTTCGTCCTCTCGTTACCGTTTGCCCGCGCGGGTGTGCTCTTCGGGCTTGCGGAAGGGCACGCCCAGTTCCGCCAGAATGAAGCGGCTGATCGCCGGGCTCGACCCGCTCGTGAAACTGATGTTGATGTTCATGCCGTGCGTGAAGACCGCCTCGGCCATGTTGATCTCGGGGAACACGCCCTGCTCATTGATGCCGCACGAGTAGTTGCCCTGCCCGTCGAACGCCGTCTCCTTCAGGCCGCGAAAGTCCTTGATACGCGGGCACGCAAGGTTGATGAACCTGTCCAGAAAGTGCCACATCCGGTCCCGACGCAGCGTCACCATCGCCGCCGTCTCCACGCCCTCGCGCACCTTGAAGTTCGACACGCTCTTCTTGGCCTTGAGCACCACCGGCTTCTGACCCGTCACCTTCTGGATCGTGTCCAATACCGTCGTCTTCACGTTCGCGGGAATCTTCACGCCGTCAAGGTGCCGGCCCATGTTCACGTTGATCGTGACGTGCGACACACGCGGCCGCTGGTTGGGGTTCTTGAACCCGAACTTCTCGGCCATCGCCGGCGCCACGTGCTGCTTGTACCTTGTCTGCAGGCGCGGCTCCACACGCGGACCCGCCGGCTCTTCCGGCCCCGTGTCGTGCTTCTTCCCCTCGCCCTTGGGCTTGCCACCGCCCCCGGCCCGTGCCCCACCACCGCCGCCGCTCTTGGCGGCCGCGTCTTTGGGCTTGCCCTGATGCGGGGCCTTGTTCTTGTTGTCCTTGTCGCTGGCCATGTTCTGCTCGCTTCCAACGCCCTTCGCTGAGCGAATCGGGCAACCTTCTTCAATCAGTCTTTCTTCGGACCACGCACCACGCTCAACTCCGCCCCGCCACGCGCGGCCACCCGCACCTTGCTGCCGTCCTTCTTCACCACAAACCGCACCCGCGTGGGCTTGCCCTCCACCACCGGGCTCACGTTCGAGATGTGGATGCCCGCCTCCCGCGTGATGATGCCACCCTGGGGGCTGGTGCGCGACGGGCGGATGTGCTTGGTCCGCAGGTTCAGCCCCTCGATGATGACGCGCTCGTGCTTGGTCAGCACTTCCTTGATGCGTCCGGTCTTGCCCTTGTGCGAGCCGCTGGTCACAATGACCTGGTCGCCTTTTTTCACGTGCCTTGCCATATCACACCACCTCCGGAGCGAGGCTGACGATCTTCATGAAGTTCTTGTCGCGCAGTTCGCGGGCCACCGGCCCGAAGATGCGCGTGCCCTTGGGGTTGCCGTCGTCCTGGATCAGCACCACCGCGTTGGCGTCAAACTTCACGTACGAGCCGTCGGCCCGGCGCGTGGCCTTGGTCGTGCGCACCACCACCGCCTTGTGCTTGTCGCCGGCCTTCACCTCGGCCCCCGGCAGCGCCCGCTTGATGGACACAAACACCTTGTCGCCGATGTTGGCGATGCGGCGCGTGAACTTGCCCGACGCGGTCGAGCCCCCGTACACGCGGATCACGTAGGCGATCTTCGCCCCGCTGTTGTCCGCCACTTCACATCGTGTTTCTTGTTGCAGCATGACTGAACACTTTCTGCTCTTGCCGATCCGACCCGACCATCCGCACCAACCCCGGCGCCCGCCCGCTCACCGCCGCCCCGCGCGGCCCGTTTCAGGCCTTCTTGTCCGGCCCCGGGGCGCTCACGCCCTCAAAGCCCAGGCCCACGCCCTTCTCCACCACCCGCACCAGCGTCCACGACTTGCTCTTGCTCATCGGGCGGCAGGGCGCCACCTCCACCAGGTCGCCCAGGGCCGACGCGTTCTTCTCGTCATGCACCTGCAGCGTCGTCAACTTGCGGATGATCTTGCCGTACTTGGCGTGCGTGGTCATGTTCGGCACCTCCACGGTGCGCGTCTTGGCCCGCTTGTCCGAACGGACCACGCCCGTGCGGTTGGTCTGCTTGCTCTTCTGCGGCTTGGTCGTCGTTGAGGTCATAGGTCGTTCTCGGTTCACTGGTCTGGTCCGGGCGGTGGTTGCCGGGCCGGGCCGGGGGGGACGGGGGGGGCGGGGAGTCTTACTTCTTCGCGGGCTTCGCACGCTTGCCGGCCTTCGCCGGTTTCGCCGGTTTCGCTGCCCTCACGGTCTTCGCGGCCGCGGCCTTTGCCGCCCTGGGTCCGGCCACCTTCTTCACCGACTTGGCCGCCTTCGCCGCGGGGGCAACCTTGCCCGCCGCCGCGGGCACGCGCCCTTCACCGCTGGGGCCGGCCTTGCCGTGCCGGCGCGCTGAGCGCTCGCCCATGAGGCGGGCGATGCTCTGGCGGATCTTGCGGAACTGCGACACGTCCTCCACCTTCTCGGTGGTCATCTGGGTACGGAGCGTGTACAACTTCCCCTTGAGCCCCTCCACCTCGGCGGAGAGTTGTTCGTCGGTCAACTTGCGGGCTTCGGCCCCGGTCATGGCAGTGTCCTTGTCTCGAAGTCAGCGAACCCATCAGCCTCTACACAGTCGTCATCACCCGTCAATCAGACGGCCACGCGCCGCGAAACCATCCGGCACCGCACCGGCATCTTCATCGCCACACGCGTGAACACCTGCCGCGCCGTCGCCTCCGTCACGCCCGCGATCTCGTAGAGCACGGTGCCCGGCTTCACCCGGGCCGCCCAATACTCCACCTCGGCCTTGCCCGTGCCCATGCGGGTCTCCAGCGGCTTCTTGGAGATCGGTTTGTCCGGGAAGACCCGGATGAACAACTTGCCCTCGCGCTTGAGGTAGTGCTGGGCCGCGACACGCCCGGCCTCGATCACCTTGCCCGGCAGCCACACACCCACGAGCGCCTGCAGGCCGAAGTCGCCGAACGCGACGTAGTTGCCCTTGGTGGCCTTGCGCGGGCGCACCCTGCGCATCTCTTTGCGGAACTTCACTCGTTTGGGCATCAAGGCCATGCGTCTTGCTCCGAATCCCGATGTTTACCTGCGGCCGCGCGACTTCACGCGTGTGCCCGCCGCCTCCGGCTGCTGCGGCGCGGCTTCGGCCTCATACAAGCCCTTGAAGATCCACACCTTCACGCCGATCGCCCCGTAACTCATGAACGCCTCGGCAAACCCGTAGTCAATGTTCGCCTGCAGCGTGCTCAGCGGCAGCGAGCCCTGGCGCACGTCCGCCGTCCGGCTCATCTCGGCCCCGCCCAGGCGGCCGGCCATCACGATCCACACGCCCTTGGCGCCCGCGGCCATCACCGCATCCGCCTTCATCTTCATGGCCCGCCGGAACATCATGCGCTTCCGCAGGCTCTCGGCCACGCCCTCGGCCACCAACTGCGCCTCCATGTCCGGGTTCTTCAGTTCGATGATCGCGATCGAGACCTTGCGGCCCGTCATGTACTGCAGTTCTTCTGTGATGCGGTCCACCTCGGCGCCCTTGGGGCCGATCACCAGGCCCGGGCGGGCCGTCTTGATGATGACCTTCAGTTCCTCGCGCGTGCGCTCGATGTGCACGTCGCTCACGGCCGCGTAGGGGGGCTTGCGGTTCAGCCGCTCGTCGATGAACTTGCGGATCTTGAAGTCCTCAACCAGCAACTCGCCGAAGAGCGCCTTGGGGGCGTACCAGCGCGAGCGGTGAGGCTCGGTGATGCCGACGCGGAGGCCGTATGGATGTGTCTTCTGTCCCATTTGCTTGTCTCGTGCCTGCTCAACCGCTGATGCCCGTCTTCTCCGCCCCAGTGCCCAGTGCCTCGTGCCCAGTCCCTTCTACTTACGCCTTCTCCGCCAGCGCGATCGTGATGTGCGTCATCCGCTTGAAAATGCTGTGCGCCCGCCCGCGGTCCTTCTGATGGAACCGCTTCAGCGTCGGCCCCTCGTCCACGCGGCTCTCCGCCACCACCAGGGCCGTCACGTCCGCGTTCACCTGCTCCGCGTCCGCGATCGCCGAGTTGAGAGCCTTCTTCACGTCCACCGCCGCACGCTTGGTCGTGAACGTCAGCAGGTTGATCGCCGTGTCCACGTTCTTGCCCTTCACCAGGTCGGTGAGGAGTTTGGCCTTGCGGGGGCTGCCCTTGTGGTACTTCAGGATGCACTCAAACTTGGCGATCTTGGGCGTCTCCACCCCCAGCGCCTGCGCCAGTTTGGCGATGTCGCCCGCCTTGCAGCGCGGGTGGTCGGTCCCCTTCATCCAGTTCTTCACGGCCGCAACCGCGCGGCTGCCCTTCATGCCCGTGCGCTCAACCGCCTGGGCCAGCGTCTCAACGCTCGCGCCCTTCTCCTTGGCGATCTTGGTCAGGGTGGTGGAGTGGATTCTCACGGTTGCGTCCTTGGTGCGGAAAAGTCCCGGTCAATCAGCGGTCCTGCGGTCCATCAAACTCGGGCGGTCACTTCTTGCCGGCCGGCGCGGGGGTGGCCGTCTTGCCGCCCTCCACGATGCCTTCCTTCTTGTTCGTGTGGCCCTTGAACGTCCGGGTCGGGCTGAACTCGCCCAGTTTGTGCCCCACCATGTCCTCGGTCACGAACACGTCCAGAAACGCACGCCCGTTGTGAACCTTGAACGTGTGCCCGATGAACTCGGGCACGATCGTGCAGGCCCGCCGCCACGTCTTCAGCGGCTCCTTCTTGCCCATCTGGTTGAGCCGCTCCACGCGGCGGAACAGACGCTCATCGACAAACGGACCTTTCTTCAGACTACGGCTCATGCTGTTTCTCGAAAAACCACCTGCGGAACTCTTCTGCCTTCGTGCCCCGGTGCCTCGGGTTCTTCTTCCCCAGTGCCCAGTGCCTGATGCCCAGTGCCTTCTTCTTACTTGCTCACCTGCCCGTACCGCGTGCTCACACGCCGACGGATGATCAACTTCGTGCTGTGCTTCTTCTTGTTGCGCGTCCGACCGCCCTTGGCCAGCACGCCCGTGGGCCCGCACGGCGGACGGTTGCCCTTGCTCCGCCCCGAGCCGCCGCCCAGCGGGTGGGCGTTGTGGCTCTTGGCCACGCCGCGCGTGATCGGCCGCCGGCCAAGGTGCCTCATGCGGCCGGCCTTGCCGTAACGCACCTGCGCGTTGTCCGGGTTGCCGACCTCGCCGATGGTGGCGCGGCACTCCACATGCACCATCCGCTGCTCGCCCGACGGCAGCATCAGCGTGGCGTACTTGCCTTCCTTGTTCAGCAGTTTGGCGTACATGCCCGCCGAGCGGCACAACTGCCCGCCGCGCCCCGGCACCAGTTCGATGCAGTGTACCGACAGGCCGGTGGGGATGAACCTGAGCGGCATGTTGTTGCCCACCTTGGGGTCAACCGCCGCATCCGCCGACGACGCGATGGTGTCGCCCGGCTTGATGCCGATCGGGGCGATGATGTAGCGCTTCGCACCGTCCGCGTACTCAATGAGCGCGATGTGGGCCGAGCGGTTGGGGTCGTACTCCACGCCCACCACCGTGCCCTCGATCCCGTCGCGGTCAAACCTGCGGAAGTCGATCAGGCGATAGTTCCGCTTCGCGCCGCCGCCGCGCCCGCGCATGGTGATCTTGCCGGAGTGGTTGCGGCCGCCGCTCTTGGTGAGCGGGCGCAGCAGGCTCTTCTGGGGCGCAAACTTCGTGACCTCGCTGTTGAGGTTCACCGAACTGAAGCGGCGCCCGGCGCTGGTCTTGTCGTAGATGCGGATCGGCATGGTGTGCCCTGACTGCTTTCGTTCGTGCCCTCGTGCCTGCCTGGCGGGGCGGAC
>CAZNEU010000212.1:0-7287 GCA_964571915.1 uncultured Phycisphaeraceae bacterium | reverse complement strand
GGCCGACCTGGTGGCGTGCTTCGCGCACGACCCGGCGCGCGTGCGGGCGGCCGCGGCCGCCAATGCCCAGCGGCTGGCGCGTGGACCCGAGGCCTGGCGGTTTCACGAAGGGCTGATGGACGCGATCACGCGCGTGAGCGCGGGAGCCGCCGCCGCGTGATACGCTCACGCACGTATGAGCGAACGGATTCGCGTGCTGATGGTCTGCCTGGGCAACATCTGCCGCTCGCCGCTGGCGAAGGCCGTGCTGTTGGCCCGCGCACGCGAGCGCGGCCTGGCCGATCGGCTCGGGGTTGATTCGTGCGGCACCGGCCACTGGCACGTGGGTGGGCCGGCCGATGCTCGGACCATCGCCGCGGCCCACCGGCACGGCGTGGCGTGCGCGCACACAGCGCGGCAGTTTGATTCCCGGCTCGATCCTGGTCGCTTCGATTTCATTCTGGCGATGGACCGTGCCAACCAGCACGATCTCGTCCGCATGGGCGCACCGGCCGAGCGCGTGCGCCTGCTGCGGTCGTTCGACCCCGCGCTGGCCGGCAGGCCGGAGCACGAAGTGGAAGTGCCGGACCCCTACACGGAAGATGACGCGGCGTTCGACCGCGTGTACGCGATGCTCGTGCCCGCGTGCGACGGTTTTCTCGATGCGGTGCTTGGCGGGGCCGGGGGTGGCGCCGCACCCCCGCGGCGCGCCACGCCGATGCCGCGAAGCGCCTTCACGCTCATCGAACTGCTCGTGGTCATCGCGATCGTGGCCCTGCTGGTAAGCGTGCTGCTCCCGGCGCTGGGCGGGGCCCGCTGGGCCGCCAAGGGTGCCGCGTGCCTGTCGCGCAGCCAGCAACTGGGCGTGGGCCTCGCGCAATACCTGACGGATTTTCACGACGCGCTGCCGCAGGTGCGTGTGCCGGTGGCGCCGGGCGTAACCGCCAACATCGGCGCGCTCTTCGGCGGCAAGAAGGGCACACTCCCCGCCTATGGCATCAACGTGTACGGCGCGGAGCGACGCCCGCTGAACAAGTATGTGTTCAGCGGCCGGGCACCGCCCGACGCTTCCGCGGAGCCCTTCGAGCTCGAGGCGTTCCGTTCGCCGGGCGATGCCGGCGGCACCATCCCCGGCATCGGGCCTGTGCGCGGCCTGTACGACCTGCTCGGTTCCAGTTACACACTCAACGACCACGCGCTCAACGGCGAGGATGCCGCGACGCTCATCCCCGCGCCCGGCGGGCGTCTGCCGCCGATCTTCATGCCCACCAAGACCTGGCTGCTCGCCGCGCACCCCATCTACAACCACCAGCAGGGCGGCGACCGCGGCATGCGGTGGTACGGCCGCAAAGCCGCCGCCGCGACGCTGCTGTTTGCGGACTTCCACGCCAGCGGCCCGGTGGACCTGCCGCCCGGCATCGTGAACACCACCGAGCGTTACACGTTCCTGCCCCGGCCCGACTGGCTGGAACGCTGACCTCGCGACCGCGGGGTCCGCGTCCACCGTGTACCCTCGCCCATGCCGACCGCACCGCTGAGCGTCCGTGCCTTCCAGCAACTCATCCGCACCAAATACTCCGCCACCGACGCGGCCCGCGGCACCCCGGCCACGTTCATGTGGTTCATCGAAGAGGTGGGCGAACTCTCCACCGCGCTCGCCGACAACGGGCCCGGCAAAGTCCCCACCCCCGCGCAGCGGGCCAACCTGGCCGAAGAGTTTGCCGATGTGTTCGCGTGGCTATGCACGCTGGCGAACATCAACGGCGTGGAGATGGAGGCCGCGCTCGAGAAGTACACCGTGAAGGGGGTTGAGGGCGTGAAGACCTGAACCCGCCACGCCGCGCGCGTCCGGCGTGTACGATTGTGCCCATGCTCCGCCTGTGCGCCGATCTTTACGCGAAGCGGATCGTCAACGTCAACGTGAACATTGTCCTTTCGGGGCTGTTGGCCCTCATCCCCACGCTCGCGGCGGTCCACTTCTCGCGTTACCTGGGCGTGAACGACCACGACAAGATCGCCATCAGCGTGGTCACGTTCCTCGCCGACATGGTCAGCGACGTGGTCATTTATTACACGCTTCACTGGCTCGCAAACCACTCGCCCGTGGCCACGCGCCGTGCCCTGCAGCGGGCCGAGATGCTCGTGAAAACGCAGGCCATGGTCAGCACCGAAAGGCAACTCGCCCGCAGCGTCGTCCACCCGGTCTCGTTCCTGAAAGACGCCACCATCGTGCAACTGGAGCGCACCTGCCTCTCGCCCATCCTGTACGGGGCGCTCCTGGGCACCCAGCAGTACCTCCTGCGCATCGACATGGACCGCGTCTGGGCGACAGCGATTGCCTTCTGCGTGGGCATCGCCATCACGCGCTGCCTGCACACACTCTGGATGCTCCGGCAAGACCGCAAGGCCCGCCGCGCCAAGCAGGCCGCGGCACGGGCCGCCAGCCGGACGCAGCCCGGGTCCGGCCCCGCCCACGCCGCCCCCATCTCCACCGCCCCCCCCCCTGTTGTGTCCGCCCCTGCCGGCACCCCAACCACACGCCCCGCCACATCCGCCACCGCCCGTTGAACGAGTCCGTTTATTCCGGCGCCGCGGGCACAACTTGTACGGGTTTTTCACGTCCGCCGCATCGCCCCCCGCTTCGAGGCCGTACATACGCGGCGGCCTACGCTGGAGCACTCGCCCGGCCGGGGCGGCTCAGGCGCAACGACCATGATCGACCGCTTTTCAGACGCTGAAGGCATGACGAGGCGCGGCCTCATCGGCGCAGGCCTTGCGCTCTGGGCGTGGGCCGCAGCGGGTTGCAAGACCGGCCAGACCGCCAACGCAGACCCCAACGCCTTCCCCGACCCTGTCGGGCCCGGCAACGGTCCGTACCTCGACAAACCCCTGCTGGCAGCCACGCCGCTGGGCGTTCCACGGCCCGCAGACGCGGGTGTGCCGGTGCTGGCACGGTCGGCGTGGACGAACGCGGGCGTGGCCCGGCCCAGGATGATCAACCCGATGAACGGCGTGCGCCGCATCACGGTGCATCACGAGGGGGCCACGGTGTTCACGGCCACGGGCCGGGCCGATGCCGCGCGCCGCCTCGAGAGCATCCGCCGGGGCCACATCGGCCGCATCACCGATGGGAAGCCTTGGGCCGACATCGGCTATCACTACATCATCGACCCGGCGGGCCGCGTGTGGGAGGGACGGAGCGTGCAGTACCAGGGCGCGCACGTTCACCTCAAGAACGAGAACAACCTGGGCATCATGGTGATCGGGAACTTTGACAGGCAGGCCCCCACGCCCGCCGCGCTGGCAACGTTGGACCGCTTCGTTGCCGAGCAGATGCGGAGGTATCGCGTGAACGTGGGCAACGTGTTCACGCATCGGGAGTTGAACCCCACGGCCTGCCCGGGCCGCGGTTTGCAGGGCCACATGGTGGCCTCGCGGGCTGTGGGCGGCACGCTGCGCATGGCGTTGGCTGGCCCCGGATTCGCCCACCCGGTTTGACCACGCGATCCACGCCGCCCGCGCTCTTCCCCCGCACGCCCGGCCAGGCGAATGGTGCCCCATGCCGCTGATCGTGATCGCCACGGCCAACCCGCACAAGGTTCAGGAGTTGCGGGCGTTGCTGCTCGTGCCCGGAGTGGAGTTTCTCGGCCTGGACGAAGCCGCGAGGCTCGCGGGTGTTGTCCTCATCGAGCCCGCCGAGACGGGCACCACGTTCGAGGCCAACGCCACGATCAAGGCCGAGTCCTACGCGGCCCAACTGGGCCTGGTCTGCCTCGCCGACGACTCGGGCCTTGAAATCGATGCTCTGGGCGGCAGGCCAGGCGTCATCTCCTCGCACTATTGCACCGACGGGCGCGCGGCGGGCATGAGCCGGGCGGAGCGCGACGCGGCCAACAACGAGCGCGTGCTGCGCGAACTGGGCGGCGTGCCGCCGGAAGCAAGGGCTGCCCGGTTTGTCTGCGTGATGTGCCTGGCGGGGTGCTCTGGTGGGGCGTTTGGTGGGGCGTTTGGTGGGGCCCGCCGTAGTCGGGTCCCGTCCGCCTCCGGTGCACTTGGTCAAGGGTTTGGTGGGGCGGACGTCCCGTCCGCCTCCGGCACCCCTCATAGCCACCTCTTCCCCCCCATCACCGGCTTCACCACCCATCATCGCCGCCTTCCTCACTGGCAGAGTCCGGGGGCCGTGTACTTCGTCACCTTCCGCCTGCACACTGGAGAACTGGCCGCCGCCGAGCGCGATCTGGTCGTGAGCGCGTGCCTGCATTGGCACCGCCAGCGCATGCAACTCACGGCACTGGTCGTCATGCCCGACCACGTTCACATGCTGTTCAAGCCCTTGCCCCGCGACACGGGGTACTGGGCCGTACCCGAGTTGGTCAAGAGCATCAAGCGGTTCAGCGCCGGCACCATCAACATCGCTCGCGGCACATTCGGGCAGGTCTGGCAGGACGAGTACTTCGACCGCATCGTCCGCGACGGCGCGGAGTATGACGAGAAGTTCGGGTACATCGTGGATAATCCGGTGCGCCGGGGGCTTGTGTCGAACCCCTCGCACTACCGCTGGCTCCGCCTGCCTGAGCGCGAGGAACTGGTGCGGGCTATCGAGAAGCGGCACGAACATTGGGCCACGGTTGAAGCGGCGGACGGGACGTCCGCCCCACCAGAGGCGCGGTTCGCGGCGGACGGGACGTCCGCCCCACCAGAGGCGCGGTTCGCGGCGGACGGGACGTCCGCCCCACCAGAAGCCAGAGTCGGCATCCTCGCCATCGTGCGTGGCACGTTCGAGGGCCGAATCGGCCTTCCCCCTCGCGTGCCGGCGGGCGCCAACGGCTTCGGCTACGACCCGCTCTTTCTGGTCGCGCCAGACTTCACTCGCACCGGGGCCGAGTTGCCGGCTGACGAAAAGAACCGCATCAGCCACCGTGCCGCGGCGGCCCGGCTCATGCTCACCCGCCTGCGTGAAATGATGTCCACATCGCACCCGTCGCCTTGATTCGCCGGCGAGACGGGCTATCTTGATCCTGTTCTCGGTGATCCGGCGACTCGCCTCGGGCGGGCCGCCGGGTTGAAAAGGGAAGCGTGGTACGGCCCTGAGCATCGCCGCAAGCCCGGCGCTGCCAGAACCAAATCCACCGCGGACGCGCCGCCGTATGGGGCGATTGGTCCGGTCCACAGCCACTGCCCAGCCTGCTCACCCAGCAGGCGAGGAGCGGGAAGGCGGGCCGAACCGCTTGCAGCCCCGAGCCGGAAGACCTGCCCAGAACAGTGTGCCTGTCCGCCCTCGCGTTTTTAGGGGCGTCGGCGAGTCTGCCCCGTGCTTCCCGGGTCAGCCCACCCGACACCACCACCCCCCTCGCGTGGGCCATCCCCGGCGCGATGCACCGAAGGCATCACGCCGGAACATCCCGGAAGCCGCTCCGCGCGAATCGGAGCGAGTTTGCGAGGGTTGGTTGCTATGACTCGCCTTGGTGTGTGCGTGGCCGCGCTCGCGGCCGGTTTGTCCGTTCTTCCCCTCGTTTCCCGTGCCGCTCGCGGGGCGGGCTCCATCCCGCCTTACGCGCTTGTCGGCACGTTCCCGCTCGCGGCGAGTGCGTGGGACCTGACCGCCGACGGCCGCGTGATGCGGATTGTCGGCGACACGCTCTCCGTGCAAGATGCGCCCAACGCGCCGACGTACTCGCCCATCGGCAGCGTGGCGCCGGGCCTGGTGGGTTCGTTCGGGGCATCGTTCCTTCGCATCGCTCCCGACGGCTTCCGCGTCGCCATCGGCGACAACAACTTCGGGCCGGGCGCCAGAGTACACATCGCCAACACCGCCTCGGCTGCGCCAGGGCCGTTCCCCACCGCCTCCATCGCTGCGCCCAACGCCGACGCGGCGTGGGCAGACAACCAGACGCTCTACGTCTCGGGCTACGGGGCCGGCAGCCAACTCAGCCGGCTCGACACCGCCGCGCTCACATCGCAGACCGTGATCTCAGGCATCGGCGATGGTTCCGGCGGTGTGGCCGTCCGCGCGGGCCTCCTCTACACGGGCATCGGCTTCGACTTCGGCGCGGCCACGGGCGACATCCGCTCGTTCAATCATTCGACGCTGGCCAACGCCGCCACACCCGTCGCGTTCTCCACCGGCACGCTCATCACCAACGCCCTCTCGGCCTCTTCGCTGGGGTTCGACCCGGTCGGCAACCTGCTCGTCGGCGGCGGCGACTTCTTCAGCGGCTCGCCCGACTTCGGCTACGCCGCGGTGATCGATGCCGCGTCGCCCCCCTCCACCGGCCAGCCACGCCTGGAACTCTCGCCCGCCGGACCCAACGCTTTCTACGCCATTCGCTTCAACACCGCGACCGATGAACTGGTCGTGGTGGCCGACGGCACCGCGTACCGCTACGCCGTTCCCGCACCCGGCGCGGCGGCCGCTCTCGCGTTCCTCCTGCCGCTCGCCTCACGCCGCCGGCGCGGCCCATGCACGGGTGGTGCTTCATGCTGAGCACGCCGCACCGACCCACAAGCCGCGAACAGGCTCGCGCGCGGGTGGGCCTGCTCTCTGCGCCTCTGTGCCTCTGTGTCCAGTGCCTTCCGGCCTTCGCCTCCCCCTTCGCCACGCGCGTGATCGAGTATCTGCCAGCCCCGGGCCAGAACGTCAACAACGCCCGCTTCAACAACCCCGCCGCGGCACTCGGCCCGCCCGTGGGAGGCGGCCGTGTCGCTGCTGACAACTCCAAGATCGTCACGCTCGGCGCGTTCGGCGGGACCATCACGTTGGGCTTTGACCACCGCATCCCCGCACGCGCGGTGGCCGCGGACAATCCGGCGGGCGTGTGCGCGATCGTCTTCGGCAACGCCTTTCATGTCGGCGGCGACCACAACCGCCGCTGGGCCGAGGCGGCGGTGATCGAGGTGGCCCGCGATGACAACGCCAACGGCCTGGCGGATGATCCGTGGTACCTGATCCGCGCTTCGCACACGCCCCCTGTGCCCGCGACGCCCACGAGCGTGCTCACCACAACGTGGTATGCCGACCCGGCCTTGCTCGGCATCCCTCCGGCATTTCCCGGGTCGTGGCTGCCGCCGGGGCGCGCGGGCACATCGTGGACCGTGAGCACGTATCAACTCCCCTCAAATGTGTTTGCGAACAGCGCCGTGCCCATCGTCATCAACCCGCTCGGCGCTGGGGCCACGCAGCAGGGCATCTGGGGCTACGCCGACTGCTCACCCACGCTGCTTCTGGGCGATCTTGATGCGGACGATGCGGTTGACGATGAGAGCATGACACCCGAAGACTTCTACACGCTCCCCGGGAACCCGCTGCTC
>CAZNEU010000211.1:0-6013 GCA_964571915.1 uncultured Phycisphaeraceae bacterium | reverse complement strand
GGCCTCAGTAGCGGCACCGGCCGACAGCGCCACCATGGCCACTCCAGGCACCCAACCCGTCGTCGCCGCGCAGGCGCTCACCAAGGTCTTCAAGGATTTCTGGCTGCGTTCCAAGGCCCGCGCCGTGGACAACGTCACGTTCGAGGTCAACCCCGGCGAGGTCTTCGGCCTTCTTGGCCCCAACGGCTCGGGCAAGTCCACCACCATCAAGATCATGCTGGGCCTGCTGCGCCAAACCTCCGGGCGCGTGCTGGTCTTCAACAAACTCCCCACCGACGTCGCCACCAAGAAGCGCATCGGCTACCTTCCCGAAGAGTCGTACCTCTACCCCTTCCTCAACGCGCGCGAGACCCTCGACTACTACGCCAAACTCTTCCAGCTCGAGCGCTCCGTGCGCAAGAGCCGCATCAACGAACTCCTCGACATGGTCGGCCTCGCGGCCGTGCAGCACCGGGCGGTGCGCGAATACTCCAAGGGCATGCAGCGCCGCATCGGCATCGCCCAGGCCCTCATCAACGACCCCGACCTGCTGATCCTCGACGAGCCCACCACCGGCCTCGACCCCCTCGGCACGCGCCAGATCAAGGACCTCATCCTCGGCCTCGGCCGGCGCGGCAAGACCATCATCCTCTCCTCCCACCTCCTCGCCGATGTCGAAGACTGCGTCGACCGCATGGTCATCCTCTACGGCGGCAAGGTCCAGCGCGAGGGCACCTGCGACGAACTCCTCACCGTCTCCAGCGGACGCGTCATCGAGACCGACGATGTCGACGACACCACCATCGACCAGATCGACCGCCTCATCCGTGAACGCTCCGGCGGCCGCCACGCCATCGCCCGCGTGCGCCGCCCGCGCCAGTCCCTCGAATCCCTCTTTGTTGACATCGTCAACGAGGCCCAGGCGAAAAAACTCGCCACCAGCGGCGCCAGCCACGACGGCCGCACCGCCGCGTTCCTGCGCGGCAACGACGGGATAGACGACCCCAACCGCCTCATCGCCAGCCTCGTGGCACCCGAGCCTGCCGCGGCCCCCGCACCCGCTCCCGCTCCGGTGCCCGTCCCCGCGGGACCCGACACATCGCTCATCGGCTCACTGCTCGGCGGCGCTGCCGGCCGGGCGCACGCTCCCCCCGTCCCCGCCGGCCCCGCCAAAGCCGCACCCGCCACCAACGTGGACCAGAGCGTGATCGCCTCGCTGCTCGACGGCGATGCGAACCGGGGAGCACGCCCGTGAGGCTCGCCGAACTCGCCGCGCGCCTCAACCGCGCCCAGCAGAGCCGCCTCTTCAAGATCGGCGCGAGCGTCCTGATCCTGGCCCTCTCGCTGGGCGCGATCCTCACCTACTCCGTGCAGTCCGCCCGGGCCCGCCAAGACCTGCCCATGCTCAGGGTGCAGGAGGCCGCGGCGGACGAGGCACCCGCTCAGGGCGGGGCGCAGGGCACGGCGGAAGAGCAGGCCGCACGCGTCGAGATCGAAAAAGCCCGGCGCGAGTCCGCTCAGGCCACCGTCAACGCCCTCAACTCCATCCTCGAACGCCGCCTCAGCGTGGTCGATTTCAGCGTGGGCGTGGGCCTCACCGCGGGCGTGGCGCTCATCGTCATCTGGCTGGGCCTGGCCCTCACCTATCTGGGCGTCCTGCTGCTGGGCCTCGCCCTCGCCCTGCCGCTCTTCCTCTGGGGCTCTGCGTGGTGGCGCGGCATCGGGGTCTTCGTCGCCGGTTCGCTGGCGCTCGCCTCTTCCTTCACCGCCCTCGTGCAGACGGCCAAGATCGCCCTGGGTGGCTCGCACCCGGTCTTCGCCATCGCCCGCAACGTGGTACACGAGGCCGTGCGCATGAAGGTCTCGGCGGTCTTCATCGTGCTGCTCATCTTCGGCCTCGCCGCGCTCCCGGGCGTGCTCGACCCCAACAGCCCGCTGCGCTACCGCGTGCAGGCCTTCCTCACCTACGGCATGGAGGGGTCGTTCATGGTGGTCGCCGCGCTCACGGTGTTTCTGGCCTGCGCCACCGTGGCCTTCGAACAGCGCGACAAGATCATCTGGCAGACCGTGACCAAGCCCGTGCGCTCGTGGGAATATGTGCTGGGCAAGTGGCTGGGCGTGAGCGCCGTTTCGCTGGTGCTCATGGGCGTGGCCTCATCCGGGGTCTACCTCTTCACCGAGTACCTGCGCAACCAGCCCGCCCAGGGCGAGGCCCGCCCGTTCGTTTCGCAGGCCTCGCTCACGGGAGGTGGTGAGGCCGTCTCGATGGACCGCCTCGTTCTGGAAACGCAGGTGCTCACGGCCCGCAAGTCGGTGAGCCCTTCGCCCCCCCGCATGATCCCCGAGGAGTTCACCAAGGAGATGGACCGGCGCATGGAGCGGGCCGCCCAGAGCGACCCGCAGTTCCGCGACACACCCGAGGCCCGCGCCAAACTCATCTCCGAGTTCGACAAGGAACTCATCGGTGTCTTCTACGCCGTGCCCCCGGGCACTTGGCGCCTCTACGACTTCCCCGGCCTGGGCCTCGCCAAGGCCCGCGGCACCGCCATCACCCTCCGCTTCAAGGCCGATGCCGGCAACAACAACCCCACCGACACCTACCGCCTCACCTTTGCCGTCGGCGGGGCCGAGCCGGTCATCCGCGAGATCCGCCTCGGCCAGTTCATCAGCCTGCCGCTCTCCCCCGCTTCCGTTGAAACGTACATGAGCACCACCGGTCCCGACGGCGTCCTCCGGCTCCAGGTGTTCAACGGCGATCTGGAGCGCCAGACCATGAACAGGGAGACCGTCACCTTCAACCCCAGCGGCGGGCTTGAAGTCTCGTACCCGGTCGATACCTTCCGCGCCAACTTCCTCCGCATCGCCGCCGTCGCGTGGCTCAAACTCGCCTTCCTCGCCAGCGTGGGCCTCATGCTGGGCACGTTCCTCTCCTTCCCCGTCGCCGCGCTCTCGGCCTTCGGCGTGCTCATCTGTGCCGAGGGCGTCCCCTTCCTGCGCGAAGCCCTCGACTCCTACGGCACGCAGGGCTACGACAAGGAGACCCTCTGGTGGCGTTTCCCCATCATCTGGATCTCCGAAAGCGTCGCCTTTCTCCTCGGCTTCTACGCCCGCATCAACCCGGCAGAGAACATCGCCACCGGCCGCTTCGTAGGATGGATGTCGCTCGTCCAGGCCGTCGGCGTGTTCGGCGGCCTCAGTTGCGTTGTCCTCGCCGCGGGCTCGGCCATCTTCCGTCGTCGTGAACTGGCCACCTATTCCGGCCACTAGTTTGGGTAGGTCGGCACGCCGTGCCGGGTCGCGCAGGTCTTCGGTCCCCCATGCGTAAAGACACGGCCGTCCAACTCGGTGCCGCGGCATGCATGCTCGTCGCGCTCGCGGGCTCCGTGCTCTCCACCACCTGGGTCGCCGGCAGCATCGGCCGCAACGGCCTCGTCTACACCGATCGTGCCGAAGAGGGCGACCCCCCCGAGGTCGGCATCGGCATCGCCATGGGCGCGTTCCGCGGCCTCTTTGTCAACGCCCTGTGGTGGCGGGCCAACAAGGCCAAGGAGGCCGGCAACTTCTACGAGGCCGTCGACCTCTCCAAAACCATCACCCGCCTCCAGCCGCGCTTCCCGCGCGTGTGGGCCTTCCACGCCTGGAACCTGGCGTACAACATCTCCGTCGCCACGCAGACGCACACCGAGCGCTGGCAGTGGGTGAACGCCGGCATCCGTCTGCTGCGCGAGGAGGGCATCCCCGCCAACCCCAACGACCTCTTCATCCACCGCGAACTCTCGTGGATCCTCCTCCACAAGGTGCAGGGCGTGATGGACGATGCCCACAACTACTACAAGCGCATGTTCGCGCAGGAGTGGACCATCGCGCTCGGGCCGCCCCGCCGCTCCGCAATCTCGCGCACGCGCGAGCAGGCCATCACCGACGCCGCGGCGTTCCTCGAGCGCGTCAACGCCGCCCCCGAAACCCTCGCCGAGGTGGTTCGTCTTGAGCCCACGGCCGCCGCGCTTCTCGACCGCCTCAGGGCCGAGGCCGGCCTCGACCTCACCCGCCACGACGACCGCATCCAACTCCTCACCGGGGTGGAGTACGGGCGCGCCCTCGAGCGCGTCCGCAGCGCCCTGCCCAGGATCGGCTTCGGCGAGGTTGATAACCCCGTGATGACGATCCTGAAGGACCGTCGCCACGACGCGGCCTTCGCCCTTGTCATCCCCCACGTCCGTAAGCGCGTGCTCATCGACCACTACCGGATGGAGCCCGAGCGGATGATCCGCTACGTGCGCCAGTTCGGCCCCATGGACTGGCGCCACCCCGCCGCGCACGCCCTCTACTGGGCCTCGCGCGGCGTGGAAGTCGCCGAGGGCCGCGTGACCGAGAAGAACCGCGCCGACTTTGATTTTCTCAACACCGACCGCCTCACGCTCCACGCTGTTCAGGAGCAGTTCCGCTACGGCACCATCGTTTTCGACCTGCTGCGTCCTGAATACTACATGACGCTCCCGGACCCGGACTTCATCCCCACCTACCGCAACATCCTCACCGCCATCGGCGAGCGCGAGGCCCAGCAGATGATGGCCCAGCGCAACGCCGACATCACCGAGCGGCCCTACAAACTCTACAACGCCGGGTACGAAAACTTCATGCGCGATGCCATCAGTTACATGTACCGGCGCGGCGACGTGGGCAAGGCCCAGGAGTACAAGGACATCCTCTACTCCGATTTCAAGGCCGGCCGTCTCAACTGGCACGACCAGGTGGAGCAGGAGTTCCAACTCGAACTCCCCCTCGATGAGTTCGTGCTCCGCCAGATCTACAACCGCGTAACCACGCCCAACGTGGCCGTGGGTGAGATCCAGGGAGCCCTCCAGTCGGCCTACGTGCAGGGCCTGCTCTACGGCGACACCGAGATGTTCCGCCGCCAGACGAAGTACGCCCGCCTCTACCACGAGGTGTACATGAAAGAGCAGTACAAGAACACGCAGGTCGATCCCAAGGCCGGCCGCATGGAGGTGGTGCCGCGCGACTTTGGCGAGGCCGCGTCGCGCATCCTGATCGCGGTGATGCTGCAACTGGGCGTGGCGGAGGGTGCCTTCGAGGACGGCGCGATCATCTACAGCCGCGCCCCGCAAGACCTGCAACTGGCCGCCTACGACGAGCTCGCGCGCACCCTCAAGGCGCCCGTAGACGAGGTCGCCGTCAAGACCGGCCGGCCCCCCTTCGACACCTGGTTCCCGCCGCCGGAGGGCTACGCCGAGTACCGCGCCGCCAAAGACGCGCTCGCCACGCCCGACGTGAAAAAAGCCATCACCGAGCAGAAGTAACCACGCGGGTGGTCCGGCGGTCCGCGCCGGATTCACTGCCTTCGTCGCTCCCCCAGTGCCCGATGCCCAGTGCCTTCCCTTCCCCCCTCACCCGCACAGCACCCGCAGCGCCTCCGCATACTTCTGCCGCGTTCGTGCCACCACCGCCTCGGGCAACTCCGGTCCCGGCGCGGCCTTGTTCCAGGCCCCCGCCGCCACCAGCCCTTCCAGATACTCCCGCAGAAACTGCTTGTCATAACTCTTCTGCGGCCCGCCGGGTGCGTACCCGTTCAGCGGCCAGAAGCGGCTCGAGTCCGGTGTCAGCGCCTCGTCGATCAATATCGGCGGTGTCCACACCCGCGCCGGCGCGTTGATCGCATCCTCCGGCACCCCGAACTCAAACTTCGTGTCCGCGATGATGATCCCCCGCTCCAGCGCGTGCGCCGCCGCGGCGGCGTAAATCGCCAAACTCGTCTCGCGCATCGCCCCCATCATCTCCATCCACACCTCGTCGCAGGCGCGCTCAAACGAGATGTTCTCGTCGTGCCCGCTCTGGGCCTTGGTCGCGGGCGTGAAGATCGGCTCGGGCAGCCTGTCGCACTGGCGCAACCCCCGGGGCAGCGCCACCCCGCACACGGTCCCGCCCGCCTGATACTCCTTCCACCCCTAGCCCTGCAGGTACCCCCGCACCACTCTCTCGATCGGCACCACGCGGCACGCCCGCCCGATCTTCTTAC
>CAZNEU010000210.1:0-3291 GCA_964571915.1 uncultured Phycisphaeraceae bacterium | reverse complement strand
TCGCCGAGGCCGAGCGCTACGCGCGCCTGGTGGTGGCCCTCACCAAAGGCGAGGGCTTCGACGTGATCCACGCCCACGACTGGCTCACCTTCCCCGCCGGTCAGGCCGTGGCCCGGGTGAGCGGCAAGCCCCTCATCGTCCACATGCATAGCACCGAGTTCGACCGCTCCGGCGAGCACATCAACCAGCGCGTCTACGACATCGAACGGCGCGGCATGCACTCATCCATGAAGGTGGTGTGCGTCAGCGAACTCACCAAGTCCATCTGCACCCGCCGCTACGACATGGACCCGGGGCGAGTGGAGGTGGTCTACAACGGCATCGACTCCGACAACGTGCAGCCGCGCCCGGGCGACATGATCCGCAGCAAGGACAAGATCGTGCTCTTCCTGGGCCGCATCACCATGCAGAAGGGGCCGGAGTACTTCATCGGGGCCGCCAAGAAGGTGCTGGAGAAGGTGCCCGAGGCCAAGTTCATCATCGCCGGTTCGGGCGACATGGAACTGCGCATGATCGAACTGGCCGCGGAACTGGGCATCGGGCACCGCGTGCTCTTCACCGGCTTCCTGCGCGGCAAGGACGTGGACCGGGCCTACCAGATGGCCGACTGCTACGTGATGCCCAGCGTGAGCGAGCCCTTCGGCCTGGCGCCGCTGGAGGCGATGCGACAGGACGTGCCCGTGATCATCAGCAAGCAGAGCGGCGTGAGCGAGGTGCTCAGCCACGCCCTGAAGGTGGATTTCTGGGACACCCACGACATCGCCAACAAGATCGTGGCCGTCCTCCGCCACCCGCCCCTGGGCCAGACCCTCCGCGAGCACGGCAGTTTCGAACTCCGCCAACTCACCTGGGAGGGCGCGGCCAGGGCCTGCGAGAAAATCTACGGGTGGGTGTCAACCGGGCGGGGTGCGTAGACCCGTGCCGGCTGTCCGCGTCCCTGCCGCGCAGCCGCAGGGGTGTCCATCACTCCGCCGCGCGCACCGGCGGGGGCGCGTTGGGGTCGCGCGGCGGCTTGGGCGGGGGCGGGTTCTTCACCGCTTCCTCAGCCTGGGCCTTGAGTTTGGCCTGCACGTCGGCCGGCACGCTGATCCCCGACCCGCCGAACCAGCCCAGTTGGTACGCCAGCAGCCCGCCAGCCACGACCAGCGCGCCCACCGCGATAATGACCTTGATGGTGCCGGGGTTCATGGAACTGCCAGAGGATGAACGTGGTGCGGGCATGTGCAAACTCCCATAAGAAGCCCAACTGGTCGCCACGAAAGTGTAGCCGATAAACGCCCCGGAGGGCAACCGTGGGCGCGTTGTCCGGTTCAGCCCACGTCGCGCTTCTGGAAGAGGAGCACCGCCAGAGACAGCAGGAACACCACCTGCGTGCCCGCGTAGCCCGCCACCAAGGCCAGGTGCCCGGCTGGCACAGGGCGGTTCTGCGTCACGGCATCGCTCAGCCAGAAAAACTGCATGTTGGGCACCACGCCCCACGCCGCCACCGCCGTCCAGTTCGTGCGCGTCGGCGACACAAACACAAAGTCCTCCGCGCGCGGCGCGCGGTTCAGGGGCGCGGGCTCAAAGCCCAGGTTCCGCACCGTGATCTTGGTCCCCTCCACGCCCAGCACCACCAGCGCCGCCGACGTGGCCCGCGCGAAAAACGTCCGGTCGTCGGCCGGGTTGCCGTTCCACTTCGGGTAGGGCCCCGCGGCAAGCGTCAGGCCGTTGGGCAGCGGCCCGTAATGGAATGTGTCGCCCACCGCGATCGCCGCCGCGGGGGCCGTGCGCAGCCGCACGAACACGATGTCGCCGCTCTTGTCCAGCCCCCGTGCGCTCTCGCGCTCCGGCTCTGCGCTCTGCACCTGCCCCACCAGGGTGTTGGCGAAGGCGTGCCGGCCGATCAGGTGGTTGGAGAGCAGCCCCGCCACAAACACCCCGAAGCAGACCATGATCGTCATCACCTGCCCCAGCCGCGTGCTGGCCGCCACCGCCGCGGCGGTCAGCACCGCCAGCGCCAGCAGCAGGCACGCGCTGGCG
The DNA here is from genome assembly GCA_964571915.1 of uncultured Phycisphaeraceae bacterium. Classification (GTDB taxonomy): domain Bacteria; phylum Planctomycetota; class Phycisphaerae; order Phycisphaerales; family UBA1924; genus JAEUIX01. The sequence continues at coordinate 1,269 of CAZNEU010000210.1, read as the reverse complement.
GTGATCACCTGCGGCTTGAAGTCCCTGCCGATGGGCTGCCAATCCCACTTCTTGCTCAGCACCAGCACCAGCACCCACGCCACCAGAATGAGCGGGCACACCAGCAGCGTGGAGACCTGCACAAAGTGCCACCCGTAGAAGTAGTTGCCCCACACGGCCACGGCGCAGGCGATGCCGATGGCGGCCAGTGAGAGCAGGATCACGGGCTGGTCCGGGTCGTCGGCCGCGGTGCTCAGGGCCCCGTGGCGGATGCTCATCTGCAGGAACACCAGCATGATGACCGTGGCGATCATCACCGCCGCGCACGTGCCGAGGTACTTGCCCAGCACCACGCTCACGCGCGGCACGGGCTTGCTCACGATGGTCAGGAGGGTGCGGTTCTCGATCTCGCGCGAGATGGCCGCGGTGGCGATGAAACCGGCCAGCAGCGTGCCGCAGAAGAGCACGTTGGCCAGGCCGATATCGAGCAGCAGTTTGTTGTCGTTGGAGAGTTCGCCGCTGGAGGAGTATTCCAGGGCGTAGCCCACCGAGGCGGTGTTGAAGAAGTGGAACGCGCCGCTCAGGGCGATGAGGATGAAGTAGATGGGCTGGCGCACGCTCTCGATAAAGGTGGTGCGCGCAATGGTGAAAGCCAGAGAGACCATCAGGGTGAGCAGGGTACCAGCACCGCCGTGCCATGAACAGGGCCGGGCAGTGTGTCAGTTCTTGGTGCATCCCGGCTCGCCGAGCCGGGCTGATCTTCAACCTGAGACACTGCCCGGGGCCGGCGGCGCGAACCGCAGGCCGGGACCGTGCGTAGGTACGGACGTGGCGGGAACGAAGTTCGGGGTTTTTGTCGGGATGCTGGACAGTGGATGCCAGGCCCCCGACAATAACCCCCTGACCACTCCCTCCCCGGCGGTTCCGCCGGATGGTCTTCCCCGACGATTCGGCCGGAGCGTGCATGAAGGCGGACTCTTTCTCGTTCTCCCGCGCCACCGGCGTGAGCCTTCTGGGCCTCACGCTGCAGGTCGCCATCGGCACCGGCCTGGTGGTCTACGGCGTGCTCGCGCGCGACACCGCCGGCCTCCACGCGGGCTATCTCATCCTTTCGGGCGGGCTCGTCTGGCTCTGCCTGGCCCTGGTCTTTGACCAGCACCGGCGCGAACGCCTCGAGGCCCTGGAGGCCGATGCCCTCGCCGCCGGGGGTGCGGGGGGCAACGCCCGCGCCAGCGTCTTCGACTCCGCCGCCGAAGAACTCCACATCGCGGCCCGCCGCCTCGCGTGGAT
>CAZNEU010000209.1:0-11894 GCA_964571915.1 uncultured Phycisphaeraceae bacterium | reverse complement strand
TTGGTGCCGCGCACGTTGCCGGCGACAAAGCTCAGCAGCGGGCCGGCGCCGTCGGGGTCGGGCTGCACGCCGAAGCGGCCGGTGGCATCGGGCACGAGTTGGAAGGTCCACTTGTTGGCCGAGCCAATGAACACACCATCGGCATCGTTGCCGATCGGGTCGAGGGTCGCGAATGTCTCGAAGCGCTCGATGAAGGGCACAAGCACGTCGTCAGCGGTGCCGGCGATGGTGTCCGGGCCGTTGTTGAGGCGGAAGTTGGCGGCGATGGGTGTGCCGAACCCGCCGGGTGAGAATGTGCTCAATGTGGAGAACCCGGAACTCGATGCCTGCGGCATCACGTTGCCGAAGAAGCCGCTGGAGCCGGAGTCCTCGATGGTGATGGCGAAGGTGTAATCGCCGAGGTTGCCCTGGGTAACGGGAATCTCGCTCACGTTGGGGTCGTGGATGCCGATGTTGAGCAGGCCGCTGAAGTTGGTGGCGCTGGGCGGGAGGTTGGCTTCGGGCGTGGCCAACTGCGTGATGGACGAGCCCACCGCGATGTAGTAGACACCGGTCTGGCGGACCAGGAAGGCCTCGTTGGCGTTGCGCCGGTCTGAGGGATCGACGAGGCGCCGGAGTTTCAGGTCCGAGGTGTCGAAGAACTGGCGCTGCGGCAGGCCGATGATCGGGCGGAGGGTGTCGAGCGTGAGGCCCGAGGAGGAGACCAGCGGAGAGGAAATCACCCTGACGGGGTCGGTGGTGCCCGGCAGAGGATCGACCACGGTGAACGTGTTGTCGTAGATGGCGCGGGTGGCGAGCGCGGCGGTGCCGCCGAGTTCGCCGAAGCGGACGATCTGGCCGGCCCGGAGGGGCAGGGCGAACACGTCGATGTCGCTGGTGCCGGTGATGCCCTGCGCCAGGATCGCGGCGTTGTCGCCGATGGTGCCGCGCAGGGTGTAGGGCGTGTTCACATCCGGCGCGCCGTTGTTGGCGGCCCGGTCGGTGTTGAGGAGCAGGCCCAGGTCGGTGGCGGCGTAGAGGCTGGTGGGGCCGTCGCGATAGTTGCCGGTGCGGTCGCCCGCATCGCCGACCAGGATGTTGCGAGAGAAGGTGTCGCCGGGCGTGCTCAGGCCGTCGCCGTTGCCGTCCAGGCGGGAATCAACCGTTGCGCCCGCCAGGGTGGGGGCGATGGACACCTTGTAGATGCCCGGGCCCGCGAGCGTGCGGCTCTGGGCGGCGGGGCTGGTGCGGCCGTTGGCACCGGGGAGCGTTACCTGAGCGGTGGCGCTGAGCAGTGCGCGGTCGGTGATGGTGCGGGAGAAGGTGATGGTGGCCGTGAAGGTGGCGGGGTTGTAACTGACGCTGTAGTCGGCGTTGGTGGAGAAGTCAGGCGCGCCCGTGAGCGTGATGGGCGTGCCGAAACCGGAGTCTCGCTGCTCGACGATGGTGAGCGCGGCCAGGAGGCTGGCGTTGTTCGCGCCGGGGTTGATGTTCTGGTTGAAGACGATCCTGGCGATGTGGGTGAAGATGCCGGGGTTCTCGACGGTGACGCTGACCACCTGCAAAGGCACGGCTGTTTCCGCGGTGGCCTTGCGTGTGAAGTTGCCCAGCGAGCCGGTGAGGTTGAAGTTGCCGACGAACGTGGTGCCGATGGTGCCGCTGGCGAACACGCCGTAGGTCTGGGTCTGCTGGATGGAGCCGACCGCGCCGGCGATGCGCACGGTGCCGATGTTGGAACGCCCGCCGGCCACCAGATCACCTGCGCGGTTGAGGAACCCGTCCACGCCGCGCGACCGGCCCGCGGCCACGTCGGAGCGTGTGAACGCGCCGCCGATGGAGACGGAGCCGATGTTGCCGTTGGTGACGGTGTCGGTGTTGGGGGTGCCGATGATGCTGGCCCCGGTGCCGCCGAACTCGGCGTCGCCGCCCAGGTCGGTGCCGGCGTAGATGGTGAAGCCGTCTGCCGTGCCGCTCACCACGACGCTGGGGAGGTCGTTGCGGGCGCTGAGGCGGCCGTTGGCGACAGTGGTGGCGGAGAACGAGGCGATGGAGCCGCCGGAACGGACGCGGCCGTTGAACGCGCCGTTGACGCGGACGGCGGCGATGTCGAAGTCGCTGGAGAGCACGCCGTTGAACGTGCCGGTGACCGTGAAGGAGGAGAGGCGGCGTGCATCGATGCGGCTGTTGCTGGAGACACCGTAGCCGTTGAGGAAGGTGATGCTGGTGAACGAGTTGGCGGCAAGGGCGACGACGTTGGTGGGGTTGGCGGGCAGCGGCGCGGCCGGATCGCGGGCGCCGATGGAGACGCTGCCGAACGATTCGCCGGCGCGGAACGAGGGACGGGCGAATGGTGCTGCAAGTTCGCGCGTGACCAGGCCGAACGTGGCCGAGCCGACGCCGCCGTCCACATACATGTTGCTGGCACCGCTGAGTTGCGGGCGGACCGTGATCGAGTTGAGGGAGACATTGCGGGCGGTGATGATGGACAGCCCGGCGATGTTGGCCGTGGCCAGACCATCAACGGTGATGTTGCCGGCGGTGCCGCCCACGATGACGATGCGCGTGCCAGCCGCGTCGTAGAAGGCCTGATTGAGGCCGCCGGAATAGCGGAGCGTGGCGGCGGCAGCGCCGATGACCACGGGCAGGCCCGCGGCGGGGATGGGCGTGTAGCCCAGGGCAACGGGGTCGCCCACAAACTCCGGCGTGCCGGTTACGCGCGGCGCGGCGGTGGTGAGGCCCGTGATGGCCACGTTCGTGGACGCGCTGGCCTGGGTGGCCGTGAGGGCGCCGGCGGGAGCGACCACAGACAGGATGCGGGTCTTGGCAAAGGCGAAGTTGCCGAGCGAAACACCCGCGACCGCGCCGCGGGTGATGGAAATGGCACTGATGGTGGAGAGGCCGGGGGCCACGGTGTCGTCCAGCGCGCCCTGATCGAACAGGCCGTTGGGGCCGGCCTCGAGGCCGGCGTAGACGGACGTGCCGATCGCGTCGTTGCGGAAGGAGACGCTGTTGATGATGCCCGACTTGACGAGGTCGGCGGCGGTGCCGACACCGCCGGGAAGATTGTCGTCGCCCAGAGCGAGGATGCCCGCGGCCACGATGGTGCCGCGTGCCGAGACCGTGCCCAGCGCGCGTGTGCCGTTGGCGTTGATGCTGCCGATCTCGTCTCCGGCGATGATGAAGGAGGCGTTGGCGGCGGGGAGAGCGAAGGCCAGCGTGCCGTCGATGTTGCCAAGCACGTTCACGCTGGCGATGCGGCGACCGGCCTGGATGGAACTCTCGAACACCGAGCGGCCGACCGTGATCGAACCGATATCGCGCCCGGCGAAGATGCGCGGGCCGTCGCGGCCGGAGGTGAAGAGGATGCCGGGGGGCAACTGGCCGCGCTGCTCGGCGGCGGGGATGCCGGTCGTCGTGGCCGCGGCGAGCGTGGGGTCGATGCCGATGTTGCCGAAGCCGGCCGCGTCGGCGGTAACGTTGATGGCATGAATGCTGCCGTCGCGGGCGGAGATGTTGCCCAGGATGTGGCCGCGGCTGACGGTGATAGACCCGATGTCGCCGTCGCGGGCTTCGATGGCGTTGGCGGCGCGGGCCGACCCGATGAGCGAGCCGGCGGTGATGTTGACGGAGCCGATGCCGCCCGACTGGCTGAGGATTGAGCCGCGGAAGTCGCCGGTGATGTTGACGGCGTTGATGCGGCCCGCGGCGGTGATGGCGAAGTCGGAGACGAAATCGGCCCCGGGCAGCGCGCTGACCCTGCCGGCCGTCACGGCGCCGGTGATGGCCTGGCCGACGCGGATGTCGGCGTAGATCTGCCCGCGTGCGGAGATGCTGCCGAGGTTGCCCTTGATGTCGAGCACGTCGCGCGAAGTCGCCCCCTGGGCCACGCGCCGGCCGATGATGCCGTTGGAGACGATGGAGTTCACGTTCAGGGGCACGCTGAGCGAGACGGCGAGATCGCCGCCGGCGCGGATGGAGTTGAGCGTGCCGTCGCTGGTGGAGAGGATGGAGACCGACCCGGAGAAGTCGCCGTTGGCGTTGAGGGTGTGGATCGGCCCGGTGGAGGTGATGTCGCCGGAGAAGGAACCGCCGACGTTGATCCAGTTGATGCGCCCGCCGGCGCCGACGGCGACGATGGAGGTGTTGGTCGCGTTGCGGGCGATGGAGATGGCGTTGACGGCACCCGTGGAGCGGATGGTGGAGGCCAGCACGCTGCCGCTCACACCCAGGCCGTCCAGGCGGCCGACGTTGAGCGTGGAGGATCGCACATCGCCAAGGATGGTGATCGCCCGCGCCACGTTGCCCACGTTCAGGATGAGGCGGGTTGCGGAACCGGCGACCAGCGAGATCAGGTCGTTGGGCGTGGTGATCTCGATGTCGGCCAGGCCGCGCCCGGCGATCACCTGGCGGATGATGTCGGAAGCGATGATCTGGTTGGGACGGAACTCGATGGACTCGCCGGTGATGGTGGAGTTGCGGAACTCGTCGGCGATGACCTGCTGCACCGTGCCCAGCGTCGCGATGATGTTGCCCAGGCCCGGCACGGCGGTGGTGGTGCCGCGGGCGATCACGCTGGAGGCGTCGAAGACGCTGCCACCGTAGAGGTTGATGGTGCCGATGGCGGTGCCGAAGACGGTGGAGCGGAACATGACCGTGCCGACACCCACGAGCGAGGCGACGGTGGCCGTGGCCGTGGGGTCGTCAAGGTTCGTGTCCGCGTTGACGATCGTGGCCCGCGGGGCCCGCCAGAAGGAATCGAGGCTGGCGCCGCCGATGAAGGCCCCGTCGATGCGCCCGCCGCGGATGTTGATGCTGTTGATGCCGGGCAGGTTGCGGGCGGCCGCACCCCCCTGGCCGGAGGCGATGATGACACCCGAGACGATCGGGTTGGCAACCCGGTAGCCGCCGATGATGGACTGGATGGAACCGTTGGCAAAGATGCCGGCCGCCGCGATGCCCGACTGGCCGGGCCCGGCAAGGCCGTCGCCCAGATCGATGCCGATGATGTTCTGGGCGTAGATGGAGCCGACGATGCCGTTGAACACGCCGGGGACCGACACGCGGTTGGAGTTGGGCACCAACGAGCGCAGCGTGGCACCCGTGCCGGTCAGCAGCACGTCGCCGATGGAACCCGTAACCAAGACACTCTCCACGTTGCCGGCGCGGACCACGATGCCGTCGAGGTAGGGGTCGTAGGGCAGGCCCACCTGGTCGCCGGCGGCGGGTGTGCCGGGGTTGACACCGTCGATGCCCTCGTAGGTGCCACCCTCCCAGTTGTTCACCAGCCCCGGCACGCCGATCGCGCCGCCCACGGTGTTCTGCTCGCCCTGGGCCAGGCCCAGGAAGTGGCCGATCTTGCGGCGCATCCCCGGCGTGGTGTCGGTTGAACCCAGGTTGCCTTGCAGGCTCACCACCCGCACGCCCTGCACGTCGGCGGAGACCAGATCGCCGCCGATCGTGGTGTTCACAATGCGGTCCAGGGAGCCGTTGATCGACTCCAGACGGAGGACATCGATCGGAGAGAAGCCGCCGATGACGACCGCGCCGCCGCGCAGCGTGGCCGCGCCCGTGGTGCTGATCTGGATGCGACCGATGCCGATGGGCGCGCTGCCCTGGGAGAAGATGCGCAGTTCCGCGCCGTTGCTGAGTTGGGCCTGGATGCGTCCGATGACCAGCCCCGCGCCCGCGACGGGCAGCGCGATGATCTGGGCGCCCGAGCCCGCGCGCGCGTTGGTGCCGCCGCCAACCGAGATCGTGAAGGGCGTGCCCGACGCGTCGGAGACTTCCAGGGCCTGGTTGAACGGCAGCAGGGTGATGCTGTCGGTGTCCACCGGGAAGCCGCTGGAGCCGGTTGAGACCCGCGAGAAGTCCGCGAAGCGGATGTTGGTTCCCGCGGCGAAGAGCAGACTGGGCTGGTTGAGCCGGATGGAGCCGGTGAGCGCGTTGGACCCCGGACCCTGCGTGCCGACGATGAAGCGGTCGATGGTGCTGTCGGCGCTGGTGCGCACGCGCACGCGGTCGGCCGCCACATAGGTGCCCACCAGGATCGCGCCGATGTCGCCGCGACCCCCGGAGGCGCCCGAGGTGATCTCCACCGGGCCGACCGGGCCCACAGCGATGGTCGGGTCGGGGAACGGGTTGAGGTTTGCGCCCAGGGCCCCGTTGATGTCGATCTCGCCGATGGTGCCGCCGACGGTGATGATGCCCGCGGCGAAGTCGCCGAACGTGGGGCCCACGCCGGCCAGCGGGTTGACGCCGGTGCGCAGCACGCCCAGGTTGCCCGACACGCGGATCGACGATAACTCGTCGGGCACGGAGATGTCCACCGCGCCGCCGAAGAGCAGGGCGTGCAGGTCGCCGTTCACGGTGAGTTGCAGGCGACGCGTGGTGAGGAAGTCGTTGTCCGACTCCGTGCTCGGGCGCGGCGGCACGATCAGCACGCCGTCGGTGTTGTTGATGCCCGCGGCAAACCGCATCAGGCCGACCGAGCCGGCCACGCTGATGCTGTTGGGCGCCAGGCCGCCGGTCTGCGAGAACATGCCCAGGCTGAGGTTCGGCAGGCCCGTGATCGTGGCCTGATACCCCATGAAGCCGTTGGAGTTTCTCGACTCCGGGCGCGAGAACACCAGGTAGTACGCGTCGGTCGCGTCGGGCATGAAGGAGAACCGCACCGAGTTCAACTCGGGCGAGAGGATGTCGGGTTGCGACTGGCTGTCGGCCGTGCGGTCGCCGGTGACAAAGCCGCTCTGGAAGTTCGCCACGGTCCGCCCGCGCGAGTCCACAACCTTGGCGGCGAAGAAGCCTGAGAGCGTGCCGCCGAAGAGGATGACGGTGTCCACGCGCTGGTCGATGAGGCCGGCGAAGCCGAAGACATCCACGTTGTCTTCGGTGGTGGAGACCGGCCCGAAGCCGCCGAGCACGCCCGTGAGGCTGATGGTGCCCGTGGGGCTGCCGATGAACTCTCCGCCCAGCACGGTGTCGTTGCGAGCGATACCCGTGGCCGAGAGGTCCGGGGTGTTCTGCGGGGCGGTTACGCCCACGGCCACCGAGCCGGTGGTGTTGGTGACAAAGTTCGTGCGGTTGATGGAGAACGGAAGCCGGATCTGCGTCAACTGGTCGCTGCCCGTGCTGCCGAAGCGGAACACGTCCGTCTCGGGGTCGAAGAACGCGCCGAACAGGAGCGCGTACTGCTTGGGGCCGTCGTCCAGCCCGCCGGTGTCGCCCAGGATCGCGTCCAGACTGGTGGCGCCCTGAATCACCTCTTTCTCGGCGTAGGCCGTGAAGTCCAGGGCGGAGTACAGGGGGTTGGTCCGGTCGTTCAACACCCGGAGATTGGAGAGATTGGTGCTGCCGACCGTCAACTGGCCGAGCGTCCGGCCCACAAGAATCTGGCTGCCGGTGGTGTAAAGGCCCGGGCCGTTGCCGTTGCCGTCGGGAATGGCCGCGCCGCCGCCCGCGGGCCGCACGGCCCGATCATCGAACCACGCGCCGGCGACCGAACGCACCGTGAGCGCACCCAGGTCGCCGTTGATGGTGAGCGATCCGGGCAGGTAGCCGACCAGCAGCGACTTGACCGCCCCGCCGAAGTTGGAACTGCCATAGAGCGCGCCGTCGATCTTCACGTCGCCAACCGACTGCCCGTCGGCCACGAACACGCCCTGGAAGAGCGGTGTCGCGGCGAGGCGAGGGTTGCCCGGCACGGGCGTGCCGGTGGCATCCACCAGCGTGTTCTCGATGAAGGTGCGCGAGAACTGGAGTTCCTGGCGCGTGTCCACGGAGCCGCGATACGGAAAGAACGCGTCCAGCGGGTTCGTCTCACCGTTGTTCAGAATGCCCGCCGCGTTCCCGCCGCGCGAGGCCGCGAACGACGACCGGACGGGTTCGACCAGCGGCGCGTTGCGCGGATACCCCAGATACCGCTCGGTGTTGCGATTGTCGCGCACGAACGGCGACCCGATCACCACCGAACCACCGCCGACCTGGGGGTCGGGCAGGCCGTAGATGATGGGGGTGGTATCGTCGACATCGCGGGGCGGCTCATAGAAGTGGCCGAAACTGCTCTGCTGAAACTCCTGGAACAGGCCGCCGGCGGTGGTGGGGAACTGGAAACGGAAGAAGTCGGGCAACCCCGTGTCGGGGTCGCCGGCCTCGTAGGTGATGGTGCCGCCCACGATCACGAAGTTCGTGTCCGGGCGCGAGTTGGAGATCACGATCCGCCCGATGCCGTCGTTGAAGTCGGGCACGCCGTCGTCGTTCTGATCGACCGCGGTGGCCGGTGAACGCCCGCTGGGCACGGGCAACGAGAGCGTCTCGACCATGGGCCGGCCGTACAGGTCGAAGAACTCGACCATGGGGGGGAAGAACGCGGCCACGTTGTCCACGCGGAGCGCACTCGTGCCGGTGCCCGTGGCGCGCTGGAACCGCACCTCGTCGAACGCCTGGTTGCGCAGGTTCCCCAGCGGAAAGTTCGCCGAATCGGACTCGCTGAACGTATCGAGCGTGTAGAACACCGAGCCGTTGGCCCCGGGCACCGTGGTGCGGGCGATGGCGTTGTTGGGCGACAGGTCGGCGGGCGTGAACGCACGCACCAGCCGGCCGCTGCGGAACAACTGGATGAGGTCCGATGCGGGGTCGAGCGCACCGGGCTGCCCCGGGGCCGGGGCGAAGAACGTGAAGTTCCGCAGCGGGCGCGCGTTGCCCCGCTCATCACGGAACGAGAACGCCAGGGCCTTGCCCTGGTTGTTCACAAACGCGAGTTGATTGCCGGTACCCTGCCCCCCGGCCACGATCTGGGCCGCGGAGATGTTCGGGGCCGCCTGGTCGATCCGCAGTCGCGAGTTGGTGAACGGCTGCCCGAGCGTGAGCGCCCCCACCGGCGTGGTCGTGAACGTTTCGTCCCCGCTCACATACGTGTTGCGCACCGGGTCAAGCACACCTCCCAGCGACCCGGCGATGCCCACCTGGGCACCGAAAATGCGGTCGCCCACCATCGTGGAGAAACGCCCCGTCTGCAACTCGGGTGTCACGTCCCGGATCAGGATCTGGTCGGGGTTGTCCGTCAGCGGGTCGAGCACGGTGGAGACCCGCTCGATCACGACCGAGTCGAACACCGTTTGTCCGTCCGTGGCCCGGAGCGTGTAGCGCGGGCCCAGCCCCTGAGGCCCGATGGGCGGCTTGTTGACACCGGCATCGGGCGAGCGCGGCGTGGCAGGATTCTGTGGTCGTGGGTCGCCTATGGCACCGGTCGCGGTGCCGCCCAGCGGCGACTCGATCACCTGCGTGGTGGGGTCGTCCACGGTGGTGTTGCCGAAGAAGGTCTGCACGGCCCGCGTGCCGCGGAACAGCGTGATCTTGGTGCCCGTTGCCGAGCGGTCCAGGTCGTACCACTCGATCGCACCCGGGGCCGCCAGATCGGCGGGAAGTTTGGGCAACCCCGATATACCTGGACCGCCCCCACGAGGCGGGCGGACATGGATGGGGCGGGCTGGGTCGGGCTCCTGCACGGTCGTCACGAGCGACCCCGGCCGGAGAGAATCAAACTGGCCGAACGGGGGAGGCAGTTCACCCGGCGGGGGCGGCGGAATCGGCGCACTGGCCCGCAGGTCGATGTTGAAGACCATGGAGCGCAGAAACTGGCGTCGCCCCGTCTGCTCGTCAACCACGCTGAACCGAATCCGTTGGATGCCGCCGATCTGCAGCAGCAGCGATGCGGGCGGGTTCGGGTCTTCCGCGCTCGCGTCGGGTATCACCAGCGCCGCGCGCCGCTCGAGGCTCCCCAGGTCGTCGTCGACGAGCAGCGACTCGATCACGAACCCCGACCCGTCGAACCCCTGGGCCTCGGGCAGTTCCAGGGGCGCCGTCTGACCCTCCTGCAGATCCGAGAATGTTTCGGTAACGGCGTTGGCAATGTTCGATGCCGGCACCTGCCGCTGAAAGAAGGGCAGCACATACCCGAACCGCGAGTACGCCGAACCCCGCACCCCCAACGCCCCCGGGTCGTTCAGAAACGTGTTGGAGGCCAGGCCGGGATCAAGCCCCCCCGACTGCCGCAGCGAATAGGCCGGGTCCACCGACAGCGCAAAGAGCAACTCGCGCTTTTCCAACTGCTCGAAGTTGCCCGAGAAGGGCGCGGCACCGGCCCGCGTCTGGAGTTCGCCGGCCGAGACCTGCTCGTGCCCACGCTTCGCCCAGCGACGTGCATCCGACCCGCCATCACGCCGCGACTTCGACTTGCTCATACCACGCTCCCTGCCAACACACCGCGCGATTCGAACCCTGCTCGTTCATTCGGTGATGATTGCCGCGACGCACGCAGCATCATCACCCACACTCGAACGCCCCCGCGCACGTCCATCCCCGGAGACTGCCGCGCACATGCCCTGCCCCGGCCAACCGCTCGCACTCGGTGTCGGTCCCTGCCGCACCATCACACGCACACCAAGGGGAGCAAGCCTACCCGACCCGCTGGGCATCCGCAAGTCCAGAGTCCATAACGAGTTGCCTCACCCTGGTCGCGTCCGCGGCAGCGCGCGCAGACCACGGGGCTGGCTCCGCCTCATCCATTCGTCAAGGCGCGGCAACGGGTTCCACATTCGGCTCGTAAACCCATCGTAACGCGCGACTTGTGAACGTGGCCTCCGCCGCTCGCAGGGCCGGTGTGCCGCGAACGCCGCGAACGCCGATGAATCCCCGGTCCGCCGCCTCTCAACCACGAGGACACCATGACCCCCTCGCCACTGCTCGCTCCGGCCCAACGCCTCGCGGATGCCATTGCGGGTCTGCCGTCGGGAATCCACCTCATCGTCGCGGCAACCCTGCTTGCCGGGCTGATCCTGTGGGCGGCAGGCCGCCAGGTGCTCAAGCCTGTAGTGATTTTAGTCGGGTGCGCGGCGACGGCCGTCGGTGGGTTTGTCCTGCTCCCGGTGCTCGCGCCGCAGGCAGGTGTTTCTCCCTATATTGGGGGGGTTGGCGGCCTCATCCTCGGCGTGCTCGCAGGCTTCCTCTTGTATCGCCTGGCGCTCGCTGCCACGTTCGGCCTCACGCTCGCGGCAGCCGTGGGCCTCTTGGCCGCCGCGCTCGTTTCACTCCCGGGGCTGCGGCCTGCCGCGGCACTGGAGCCCGGCCCGGGCTTGGGCGGCGATGAGCAAGTTCTGCCGGCAACGGGCGAACGCTCCAAGAACCCCTACCCGGAGATGATCAACCCGCCGCCCACGCCACCACAAGCCGGGCCCGCCTCGTCGGCACCGATCACGGTGCCCGGCCCGGCTGCGCCCAGCCCCGCGACGGTCGGTGCGAGAACGCCCGGGTGGGCTTGGCCGGAACTCGCGGGCGTGCTGCCGACGATGGAGGGCTCGGCCGATCTCTCTGGTCGCGTGCGTGGCTTCGTGGCCGCGCTGAGCGAGCAGTGGCAGAGCGCGTGGGGCCGGTTCCGGGCGACAGACCAGTTGGTGATTGCCCTTGCGGCGCTCATCGGGCTGTTTGCGGGCGGCATCATCGGCCTCACACTCCCCGCGTGGGCGGCGGGCGCCGTCACCGCGCTGGCGGGGGCCGCGATCTGGCTGCCGTGCGCCGCCTGGCTCGCCAACGCGGCCAAGGCCCCCGGCTACGAGCGGCTGGACCTGCCACCCACCGGCTGGGCGATTGTGTGGGGTGTGGTGGCGCTGCTGGGCGTGGGGGTGCAGTGGACGGGCCTGATGGGCAGCGGCACCAAGGCGGCGAAGAAGGCGCGCACGCCGCGCGGGGCCAGGGCTGCCGCGGCGTGAGTGAGTCGCGCGCGGCCCCGCGGCGATGGTCGTGCAAGTGCGCACACACCCCCTGGGCACGATCATCCGCAGCGGCTGCGGATGATCGTGGCACCTTGCCGCGGCGTACGCTGGCACCTTCGCGAGCCTTGCCCAACGCACGGGGGCCGCGAA
>CAZNEU010000208.1:0-3898 GCA_964571915.1 uncultured Phycisphaeraceae bacterium | reverse complement strand
CGGGGTCTCATCGTTGGAGTTCGGCGAGAGAGAGAGCCGCTCGGTGGGTCTGCCTCGGGTGCGCATGGCCCAGCGGCCCGCCGGACTGGCCGCGGGTTCGGGCGACGAGTGGGGGGGCGTGCTCCCGGGCGCTGACGGGGAGACGAGCCCGGGCCCGGACGGGCACACCCAAGCGCGCTGGACCCTCCGCGCCGCCACTGACGATCGACGGCTCCTGCCCGACATCTCGATCGTGCCCGGCGAGGGGGAGTTGCGGGTGATTGCGCGAGCGGCCGGTGGGGCGGCGACGATCCGGCACGCGGCCGTGCGCACCGCCCCCGGCTGGACCGATCTTGAATGGTCGTCCGGCGCCGGCGCGTTCACGCACACGCTGCGGCCCCTGGGTGCAACCAGCGCGGGCGAACCTGCTTGGCTCGGGCGGGCGCAGAAGGTTGCGGATGAGCCGTCCAGCCCGTGGAAGTTTGACATGGGCGCCGAAAAGGTGAACTACTCGCTTCGGGTGGCGACGACTGTGGCCGGCCCCGCGCGCCGGACGGCCGCGATCGACGCGCGTGTGGCCGGCGGCGAGTGGGTGCTGGTGGTGCTCGATATCACCGACCCGATGCCGGATGTGGTGTTCCGCCCTTCGCGTGGCGCGGAGATACCGGTCAACCGGAGCATGATCGTGCGCTGGCTCATGCCGCTGCCGGGTGGCCTGCTGCCGCCCGCTGCGATTCCCCCCGAGTCAACCCCAGGAGACGGGTCGTGATCGAGATCAGCGACGTGAGCAAGCGGTTCGGTAAACTCGTGGCCCTGCGCCACGTGTCGCTGTCGATCGGGCCCGGCGAGGTCTTCGGGTTCATCGGGCCCAACGGCGCGGGCAAGAGCACGACGATGAAAGTGCTTGCGGGCCTGCTCACGCCCGACACCGGCAGCGCCAGTGTGTGCGGGCACTGCTGCGTGAAGGACGCGGCATCGGTCCGCAAGGTGCTGGGCTACATGCCGGATTTTCTGGGCGTGTACGACGATCTGACCGTGGATGAGTACCTTCAGTTCTTCGCCGCGGCGTACCGCGTGCCACGCTCGCGCAGGCGGGCCGTGGTCGATTCGGTGCTCGAACTCACGGACCTGCGCGGCAAGCGCGACGCGATGGTGGATTCGCTCAGCCGCGGCATGCAGCAGCGGTTGGGCGTGGCCCGCGTGCTGATCCACGAGCCCAAGGTGCTGCTGCTGGATGAGCCCGCCAGCGGGCTGGACCCGCGGGCCCGCATCGAACTGCGCGAGTTGCTGCTGGAACTGCGCCGCATGGGCAAGTGCATCATGGTCAGTTCGCACATTCTCACGGAACTGGCCGAGATGTGTACGAGCATCGGCATAATCGAGAAGGGTCAACTGCTCTACGCCGGGTCCATTCAGGATGCCCTCTCGAAGGCCGGTGCGGGCGAGCGTATCTCGCTGCGGCTTGAGGCCGGGTCGCTCGCGGCGGGCCTCGCCATTGATGCGCTCCAGGCCGACCCACGCGTGGTGCGCGTTGCCGCGGACGATGGGCCGGTGGAGGGCGACGTGCCCGCGAACGCCGACGTGGCGCTGACCATTGACCTGGCGCCGGGCAACCACTCGCACCATTTTCTGATCGAGGCCGTTACGACACGCGGCGGGCGGATCGCTGCTTTCACGCCCCGCCCGATGAAACTCGAAGACGCCTTTCTGCGCCTGACCAAGGGCACATTGAACTGAACCGGGCTCTTCTGCCCACCCTCCCGCCCGTCTCCACGATGCCCCACGCCCCGATCAACCCCCCTCTGGTGCCGGAGCCGCCGCCCGCACGCGTGCGCTCCGGCATCTCGTGGCCAGACCGGCTGCGGGCGGTCAACCCGGTGGCTCTGCTCTTCTCTCCGGTCTACGCCCGGGATGCGGCCATTGTGGCTCGCCGGCGCGGCACATACTCGGTCCGGGGCGGCTACGCGGCACTCCTCCTGTTCTTCGTGGGACTGACGTTCTGTGGGGTGTACTTCACCTCACAGCAACTCAGCGGCGCGGCACGCTTGCAAGCCTTCCAACAACTCGCGCCCGGCGTGGCGCTGGCCATGGCGTGGGTGCAGTTTCTGGGCCTGGGCTTTCTGGCTCCCAACATCGCCGCCTCGGCGCTCACCGACGAGAAACGTAACCGCACCCTGGCTGCGCTTGCCACCACACCGCTGACTTCCGGCGAGATCGTCTTCGGCTTGTTCGCCAGCCGCTGGCAGCAGTTGCTGCTGCTCGCGCTGCTGGCCACGCCGCTGCTGATGGTGCTGCGCGCCTTCGGCGGGCTGGAGGTGGAGTACATCGTGGCCACATCCAGCATCGCGCTCAGCACCGCCGCGCTGGCGGTGTCGCTCACGCTGCTGGGCTCCACGTTCGCCACGCGACCCAGCGGGGCCACCGGCTTTGCGCTGGGGTCGCTGCTGGCGATCTCGGTTGTTCCGGCCATGCTGGTGTCGCTGGCCGAGTATGTGCTTGGCTACAACGCTTCTGCGGAAGTGCGTGTCGCTACGTGGCTGCTCAGCCCGCCTGTGTCCATGACCATGGTGGCGCTCAGCGGCATCCGCGGGCCCACGATCCCGACCGGGATGAGCATGACCGTCTTCTGGATCATCGCGTCGGCGGTCTATGTCGGGCTGGCGGTCGCGGTCTGTGCCGGCACCAGCGTGATTCTGCGGCGGGTGATGTTGAAAGTGGCTGCCCACGAGGCCGCGCCGGTGTCGGCGCGTGTGCTGCGCCCCCGGCGCGCGGCGTCGCCCGCGGTGCCCGCACCTGGGGCAGTGCCCGGCGACCCTGCCGCCACGCCGCGCCCGCAGGTCGAACGCCTGTCGCGCACCGTGAGCGATCAGCCCGTGCTGTGGCGCGAGGTGCGGCAGCGGGCCTTCAAGCAGCCCGCGCTGACCATGGTCGCCTTTATCGTGGCTGGCATCTTCATGGTGATCTTGTACGCCCTCAACAGCGGTGCGCGCCACGGGGTCACCATCGGCGTTGGCGGGGTCGCCATCTTCTTCTTCGCCATCCAGGCCTTCAGTGCTGCGAGCGGCGCGGTGACGGAGGAAATCCAGGGGCGCACGTGGTCCGTGCTGCTCACCACCACGCTCCGCCCGCGCGACATTCTGCTGGGCAAGGCCCTGGGCGCGGCCCGCCGCCTGGCGCCCATTCCCGTCTTCCTGCTCACGCTGCTGCTGATCCTCACGGTGCTGGGCCTGTTCAACCCGGTGGTGCTGGTGCATGTAGCGCTGGTCTTCGGCGGCGTGGCCGCGCTGTTGTGCTGCACGGGCACCGTCTTCAGTCTGCTGTGCAGGAAAACCGGCACGGCCACCAGCCTGAACGCGCTGCTGGGAGTGGGGTTGTGGATCGGCCTGCCGATCGTGGTGTCGCTGGTCTTCGCGACGGGTGTGCTGGGCCCGGCGTGGAGCGCCGTCGGTGCCGCGCTCCTGCGGGCCGTAACCGCCGTCAACCCTTTCCAACTCGCCGTGGCCGCGATCGACGGCGGGTCGGCCAACGCCGGAATCGCCACGCTGTCCTACAACCTCGGGTCCGGGCGGTCGGTGGGTCTGGGCGCGTTCACCTTCTGCGTGGTGCTGTTCGCCGGCCTGTGCGTGGCTGCGGGCGCGGCCGCCCTGTGGCTGGGGGAGCGGCTCTTTCCGAGCGGCGCGGCGCGGGGCGGGTGATACGGATCGCCGACCGAAGTCAGGCTCTTGGGTACCCCCACGCACCGCGTGGGCCGACATGCCTGCTCTGCGTATGCACGAGATTCAACGGCGATCCGTATGAGAAGCCCGCTCAGCGCCGGAAAGCCGTGGCCACCTTGGCGACCGCCTCGTGGACGACACGGAAGTGTTCGTCGGTGAGGTTGTGGTGCATGGGGATGCTCATCACTTCCCTGGCGAGCAGG
>CAZNEU010000207.1:0-4147 GCA_964571915.1 uncultured Phycisphaeraceae bacterium | reverse complement strand
TGAGCGGGCCGGGACCCTGCGTCGTGAACTCCGCGTTAAACTCCGCCACCGAGCCATTGGCGGCACCGGAGTTGTTCGGGTGGTCCACCACCGTGGGCGCACCGGTGATCAGCGCGATGCCGAACGAACTGACGACCTGGCCCGCCGCGTTGGTCACCACGCAGCGGTTGAACTGGGCGAAGAAGAATGCAAAGTCCAGGCCGGTGAACGTCAGCGTGGGCGTGTTGGCCCCGCTGATCGTGGCCGTGGTGGGTATGGTGCCCAGGGTGGTCGCGGGCCCGTCCACCAGGTTCACATAGTCCGCGTTGTTGATGCTGTTCTGCCACTGGTACGAGAGCCGCCCGCCCACAGCCTGAACGGCCACCGACACGCTCCCGCCCTGGTAGCCGAAGTTGAAGATGTCGGGCCCCACGGTGATCTGCGGCGGGAAGACCACAGCCAGGTCGGTGTCGTTGCTGGTGGCCTGACCAAACTGATTCGTCACGACACAGCGATACAGGCCGGTGTCGCCGGACTGCGCGACGCTGATGGTGAGCGTGGGCGTCTGCGTGCCGCAGAAGCGCGGCGGCCCTCCCATGCCCGGGCAGTCCTCGGACATCGGGTTGCCATCCTTGAACCACTGGTACGTGAGTGTGGGGTCGCCCGTCGCGGACACGCTGAGCGTGGTCCCGCCGCCGATGGCCACATCGGCGGTGGCGGGCGGCTGCATGGTGATCGACGGCGGAACGCCGCCGGTGATGGTGGCAGAGTTGCTCGTGATCTGCAAGTTGGTCTCGGTCTGAGTGGCACGGCACGCGAAGGGGTCGCTGGCGCCGGGGTTCACGCTGTTGATGGTGAGCGTGGCCGAGTTTGCGCCCGAGAAGGCGGGGTTCATCGGGTCGATGGGATCGCCGTCGAAGAACCACTGATAGGTGATGGTGCCGTTGGTGAAGGGGCTAATCGCCACTGACAGCGTCGTGGGCTCGCCTTGGGGCACGCTCTTGCTCATGGGCTGCTGCGTGAACGACGGGGCGATGTAGACGTTGACGACGGTGGATGTGCCGGCGCTCGTGCTGCCGTAGTTGTTCGAGACGACGCAGTCGTAGGTGCCGCTGGCATCCAGATGCGCTGTGCCGATCGTCAGCGTCGAGGTGGTCACGCCGGAGTAGGTCGTGCCGCTGCCGCTCCTGGGGAAGGTGTTGGCCAGGTTCTGGCCGTTGCGGCGCCATTGGTAGGCGAATGGCGCGGTGCCGCCAGCACCCACGATGGTCAGCGTCTGGTTGTTGGGCGAAACCACGATGACTTCGTTCCCGTAATCGGTCGCGACGTCGCTGGGCGGATCGCCCACGTTGAGGAACGTGCTGGTGCTGGCGGGGGGCGCGGGGGGCGTGTAGGGGTTGGTCACGACGCACATGTAGTCCGTTTCGTCGTCCTCCGTCACGTTGGCGATGGTGAGCGTGGGCGTCTGCGTGCCGCTGAAACGCCCGCCCTCGGGGATTGGATCAAGCGGGACCGCACCCTTGGGCACACCGGTTTCGCTTCGGAACCACTGGTAACTGAGCGTCGGCGAGCCGGCGGCCGTGATCGACAACGTGGCCGTGGTGTCGGTCACCACGAAGGTGTTCGCGGGCAGGTTGGTGGTAATCGTCGGCGGGCTGAACACGGTGAGGCTGGCGGTGTTGCTGGTGGCGGTGCCGTTGGCGTTGGTGGCCACGCAGTAGTACGTGCCCGCGTCGCCAACCACCAGGGGGTTGATCGTCAGGGTCTGGCTGGTGGCGCCGGAGACCGAGCCGCCGTCTGACACCGGCGTGCCCGATGGCGCGGTCCCCTTGAACCACTGGTAGGTGGGGGGGCCTGAGCCCGCCCCGACCACGGTGAAGGTGGCGGACTGGCCCGCCACGCCCACAGGCACGTTGGCGGGATGGCCGGTGAAGTAGGGGATGTCGCGCACCACGAGCGTGGCGGCGGTGCTGGTGGCCGGCGGGTTGTCGGGGTGGTTGGAAACGATGCAGTCGTACAGGCCGTCGTGGACACCGGGAAGCACGCTGGTAAGCGTGAGGCCGGGGCCGCTGACCCCCGAGACGCCCGGGCCGTTCACGAGGGGAACGGTGTTCCGCCGCCACTGATACGTCAGTTGGCTGCCCGTGGCCACCACGCTGAACGCGACGGTCGCCAGCGGGTCCACCGTCTGGCTCACAGGGTTGGTGGTGATGGCCGGGGGCGAGAGAACGGTGAGCGAAGCGCTCGCGCTGGTCGCGGCGGGGCTGAGCGCGCCCGTAACCACGCAGGAGTAGTTGCCCGCGTTGGCGGCGGCGAGGTTGATGATCTGCAGGTTGGCCGTCAGCGCGCCCGAGATCTGGGCGTTGTTGTTCAGGTTGATGCCGTTGCGGCGCCAGCGATAGGTGAGCGGTCCGGTGCCGCTGGCCACCACGCTGAAGTTGGCCGTGCCCCCGGCGACCTTCGTCTGCGGCGAGGGGGGTGTGGTGATCACCGGTGAGGTGTTCACGCTCAGCGTGGCCGTGTTCGAGACCGTCGTGCCCGCCGCGTTGCTCACGCGCACGTAGTACGGCCCGGCATCGCCGCCCACCAGAGGACCAACATTGAGCGTGGCGCTCTGCGAACCGGAGATGTTGCCGCCGTTCATCAGGGCGGTGCCCGTGGGCGGTGTGCCCTTGAACCACTGATACGTGAGCGTGCCCTGGCCCGTGGCCACGACGGTGAAGGAGGCAGACTGGCCCTGGTTCCTGGTTGTGTCGCCGGGCTGGGTGGTGATAACCGGGGGTGCGTTGACGATGAGCGTGGCCGCGTTGCTGGTCGCGTTGCCGACCATGTTGGAAACGAAGCAGGTGTACGCGGCCGCGTCGGAGCCGACCACGCCGGTGATGTTGAGCGAGGGGCTGGTGGCGCCGCTGAAGCGCCCGCCGTTGCTCAGGTTCACGCCGTTGCGACGCCACTGATACGTCAGCGTCTCGGCGGGGTTGGCGATGACCGTGAAGGTCGCCGTCTGGCCGGGGTCAAGCGTGAGCGACTGGGGCTGGCCGCTGAACGTCGGGGCTTCGATCACGGTGAGGTTCACCACAATGCTGGCCACCTGGCCCGCGCCGTTGCTCACCACCACATCAAACGAGCCGAAGTCGGCCGGCGTCAGGCTGTTCACCGTCAGCGTGGCGCTGCGCGTGCCGCTGTACTTGGCCCCGTCGCTGATCATCAGGCCGTTGCGACGCCACTGGAAACTCGTGAGTTGGCCGGTGGCGACCACGCTGAAGACCGCCTGCCCACCCACCGCCGCGGCCTGATCCATCGGCTGCGTGGTGATGGTCGGCGGAGCCACGATCTGGAGCGTGACGGAATTGCTGGCCACGCCCGCCGGGTTGGCGACGTTGCTCACGACGCAGTCGTACGAGGCAACATCGGGGTTGGCGATCGCGGAAATGGTCAGGTTCGCGGTGGTCGCCCCGCTGATCATCGAGCCGTTGCCCGTGGGGCCGTTGGCCAGGTTCATGCCGCCGCGCCGCCACTGGTACGACAGGGGGGCCGTGCCCACCGCCACCACGTGCAGCGTGGTGTTGCCGCCGATGGCCACGCCGTTGGACGTGGGCTGCTGCGTGATCACCGGCACCGTCGTTACCGTGAGCGCGGCGTTGTTGCTGGTGGCGCTGCCCTGGGAGTTCGTCGCCACGCAGTTGTAGTTGGTCGCCGCGTCGCCCGCCTGGGCGCTGTTGATCGTGAGCGTGGCCGTGGTGGCGCCGCTGATGTTGGCGCCGTTGACCAGGTTGGTGGTGCCCCGCCGCCACTGGAACGTGGGCGCGGGCGTGCCGCCGGCAGCCACCGTGAACATCGCGCTGCTGCCCGTCACCACCGTGGTGTTCGCGGGCTGCATCGTGATCGTGGGCTGGACGTTCACCGTCAGCACGCCGTCGTTGCTGGGCACCGAACCCTCAGAGTTGCTCACCACGCAGTTGTAGTTGCCCGCATCCGTCGCGAGCAGGCCGGTGATGGTCAGCGTGGCGGCCGTCGCGCCCGAAATGCGCGCGCCGTTGGTCAGGTTCGTCGTGCCCTTGCGCCACTGGAACGTGGGCGCAGGCGTGCCCGAGGCCACAACGCTGAACTGGGCCATGCCGCCCGCGGCGGCCGTCGCGTTCCCCGGCTGGCCGGAGATCACCGGCGC
>CAZNEU010000206.1:0-2386 GCA_964571915.1 uncultured Phycisphaeraceae bacterium | reverse complement strand
CGCGCGCGTGCCGCGGCGGGCGAGCGTGCGGGGGCGGGTGAGCCTCCCGCGCCCGCCGCAGCCGAGAACAAGGAACGCCGCATGTTTCAACTCCTTGGCTGAGATATGCCCACGGCCACCCGGCAGCACGCCCTCAACAACCGTACCTCTCGAATACAAGTCGAATATACAAGCCGATTCTGTGAAGGAAGGCACAATTCCGGAGATTCTCAGCGGGATTTCCCATGTGAGTCTCCGCCCACGACCGCAGTGGCTCTGCGATGGTGAGTGTCCACCATACATCGCTCCGGTCGGAATGATGATTTCGGCCACTCCGATGGCGAACGCGGCTCGTGTTCGGGATGCGTCAGCGTGTTGCCGGGGGCGTGGGCGATGCTGCCGCTCACCCCGGCGCAGAGGCAAGTCGCTTGTACACATCGCGGTCGAGTTTCTCCATGAAGCGTGCCGCGTCGGGCATGGGGCCGAAGCCGAAGCGGGTGTAGAGGCCGTGGGCATCGCGCGTCATCAGGCAGAAGCGGCGGAGGTTCTGCAGGTCCGGGTGGGCCAGCATGGTTTGCACCAGCCACTTGCTGAGGCCGCGCTGGCGGTGCGACGCGGCGATGTAGACATCGGCCAGGTAGGCGAAGGAGGAGAAATCGGAGATGATGCGGGCGAAGCCCACCTGGCGCGCGCGTGCCGCGGCGGGCGAGCGTGCGGGGGCGGGTGAGCCTCCCGCGCCCGCCGCCTCTTCGTACACGCCGAAGCAGAGCGAGGCGCGGACGGCCCGCTCGACGAACGAGCGCGGGATGCCGGGCGACCAGTACGACGCGGCGAGTTCGGCGTGGATGGCGTCGAGGTCCAGCCGCGCTTTGTCGGTGGAGATGAGAAAGCCGTCGAGGCGGGCTTCGACCAGCGTGGGGATGAAGGGTTCGACGAGCGACATGCGGCGAGGCTAGGCCCGGCCTTGGCGGAGCCAACACAACCCGCCGCGGGCTAGGATTTCGCCGAACCGTGCGGGCGTAGCTCAGTGGTAGAGCGTCAGCCTTCCAAGCTGAACGTCGAGGGTTCGAGTCCCTTCGCCCGCTTTGCGCACGGCCGCGGCGTCGGTCCGAGAACGCGCCGCCCCCATTCTCTATCCCGCCCGGCGGCACCAACGCCGGAGTTGTTGGTGGCTGGGGCCGCATGGCCCCGATGCCGGGGCGGTGCATCGCCGATCAACACCCTCAGCCGCGTTGCAGGACCTTCCTTCGCACGAGGATCACGCTCCATGTCCAGCGCGAGAACCAACAAACCGCTGTCGGCCATCCCGTCGAACACGCTGCGCCTGGGCGAAGCCGACCTGGGCCGCATCCGCGGCGACCTGGACACGGCCGGCGCCGGCAACGAGTCCAAGCGCGATCACCTGCGCTGGCCCTTCCCGGCCAACGCCGTGAAGATGGAGGTTCGGCACCCGGGCGGCCAGGCCACCACGCTCGCCTACGCCTGCCGCAACCTGTCGTGCGGGGGCATGAGCCTGCTGCATTCGTCGTACGTGCATGTGGGCACGCAGTGCATGGTTCACCTGCCGCGGGCCAACAGCACGGTGGCGCAGGTGGCGGGCAAGATTGTGCGCTGCCGGCACGTGAAGGGGACGGTGCACGAGGTGGGGGTGGCGTTCAAGGACGCGGTGAACATCAGTGAGTTCATCCGGCTCGACCCCTACGAAGGGCGTTTCTCGCTGGAGAAGATCAGCCCCGAGCGTCTGAGCGGCACGCTGCTGCACGTGGAAGACTCGGAGATGGACCGGCGCCTGGTGCGCAGTTTTCTCAAGGACACCAACCTGTTCGTGGTGAACGCGGAGGACGCCGAGGGCGCGCTGGTGCGTGTGGCCGAGGGCTTCGACCTGATCCTCTGCGACATCAACCTCACGGGCATGAGCGGCATCCAGTTCTGCGAGCAACTGCGTGCCAAGGGGATTGAAAAGCCGGTCATCATGGTCTCGGCCGACGTGCGGGGGCAGACGCGGGCCCAGATCAAGGCGGCGCGGGCCAACGCGTTCCTGGCCAAGCCCTTCAGCCGCGACATGCTCTTTCGCGCCCTGGGCGAGTTCCTGCTGGCCGACGGCCGCGGCTCGGTGGGCGTGGGCTCGGTGCAGTCCACGCTCTCGCCCGACGACCCCACGTACACGTTCATCCCCGAGTTCGTGGAGGGCATCCACGCGGTGGCCGCGAAGATGAACCCCGCCATTGCCGACAACAACACCGAGGAGGTGCGGCGGCTGTGCATGTCGGTGGTTTCCGGGGCGGGCGTGCTGGGCTTTTCACCCGTGGCCGAGGCCGCGCAGCGGGCCCTGGCGGCCGTCAACAGGTCGATCAGCCTTGTTGATGCCGCCGACGAACTGCGCACGTTCGTGTACGAGTGCCTGCGT
>CAZNEU010000205.1:0-7248 GCA_964571915.1 uncultured Phycisphaeraceae bacterium | reverse complement strand
GCTCCGCCCACGTTCCAGGTGCCCTGCGGGCGGATCGTCGGGATCATCGCGGGCGGCGATCGGTCGCTGCGGTTCTCATCCGAGGGGCTGGAGGATGAGCCCGAGGGTGCGTTGGCGGACCTGCGTGCGTTGGCGTTGACGGGGCGCGATGCGGTGCTGGGGATCGCGGCCGGCGGCACGACGCCGTATGTGCTGGGGGCGCTGGCCATCGCCAAGCGGCTCACGCGCGCCGAAGGCAGGGGGCTGGGGCGGGGCGGCGGGTGCGTAACGGGGTTGCTGACGTGCGCACCGCTGCGCTGCCCGCGCGATGTCGACCACCTCATCGTCCTGCGCACCGGGCCGGAGGTGCTCACGGGCTCAACCCGCATGAAGGCCGGCACGGCCACAAAGTTAGCCCTCAACGCCATTTCCACCACGCTCATGGTGCGGTCCGGGCGTGTGTATCAGAACCTGATGGTGGATCTGCGGGCCAGCAACGCCAAACTCCGCGACCGGGCCGCCCGGATCATCTCCACCATCACCGGCCTGGATCGCCAGCGTGCGTTCGTGCTGCTCGATGCCGCGGGCGGATGGGTGAAACTGGCCGTCGTCATGCACCATCAGGCCCAGGGAAAAGCCGCCGCGGAGCGTGCCCTGGCGGCGGCCGGGGGCAGGTTGGATGGGGCGATGGCGAGCCTGGAAGCATGGCGGGCAAGAGGGAACCGCCCGGACTGAAGTCTCAGCGGCTGCCCCCGGCGACCTCGCCGCGGCGCTCGGACGAGATGTTGGGGTTCTGCGAACTGTTGCTCACCCAGCGGGCGTTGCCCTCTTCAAGCCACGCGAGCGCCTCGCCGGCGGTCGGTGCTTGGCTCTTCTCTCCTCCAGCGGGGCCCGCGGGCGCGTCGGCCTTCTTGGCCGCGTGCGGGACGGGGGCAGCCGCGCCGGCCTTGCCCTCAGCCACGGGCTTCTCGACCGGGGCCGGGGCTTCCGCGCGCTTGGCGGCTTCCGGCTTGCTGGTAACCTTGCCCATCGCGGGCCCGGCCTTGGCCTTGCTTGCGGGGGCCGGCGCCTTGGCCGTGGCCGGTGCAGCCTGCGTGTCGGGCGCGGCCGTGGCGCTCAGAGCCCTCCCGGCAAAGGCAAAGAGCGCGGCCGCAAAGAACGAACCCATCACGAGGTTGCGGGGAAGGTGGCTGCGGCTCATAACGTGCTCCGGCTCTGGCTGACCCTTGGTTCGCTACGGGCACGCCACCCGCAGATGAATGCATGATCGACCGGGCACGCGCGCGACTGAACGCCCGGGCTAAAAAACGGCCTGGTCGGCGGCTTGGGGTCGCCGGGGCGGGTGGGTTGCGGGCTTATGATGGGCCGATGATCGAGACACTTCGGGCCGCGCGAGGGGCCCTGGATCAACTCGTTGCTGACGAACGGTTGGTCGCCCGTTTGGCCGCCATTCCGGCCTTGCTGGCTGAAAGTGTACGATCCGGCGGCAAGATACTCGTCTGCGGAAACGGCGGATCCAGCGCCGATGCCATGCACTTTGCCGAGGAACTCACCGGCCGTTTCCGGGCCGAGCGGCCCCCGCTCGCCGCGCTCGCCTGTACCGACGCTGGGCACATCACCTGCACCGCCAACGACTACGGATGGGAGGCGGTGTTCTCGCGCTGGGTGGAGGCCCTGGGGCGACCGGGCGATTGTCTCGTCCTTCTCTCCACCAGCGGCAACTCCATGAACATCGTGCGTGCCGCGGGGGCGGGCGCGGCACGCAAACTCACCACCATCGCGCTCCTGGGCGGCGACGGGGGCCAAGTGCTGCGCGACGGAAACGTGCAGCACGCCTTGCTCGTGCCGGGCGCGGGAAGCGACCGTATTCAGGAACTGCACATGCTCGTCCTGCACGCCTGGGTCGAAGGCCTGGAGCGCGTGATGTTCGGCCGGTCTTAGCGCCGCTCGCCCAGGCGCGTGGGCGCGCGGGCCGTGTCGCCTGCCAGGTGCCGCGTGCCGATCAGCCACAGCACTCCGCTGAGCAGTATCGCCCCCGAAACCAGCAGAAAGCCCGCGTTCATGTTCCCCTGCGGGTGCGCCGCGGAGCGTGTCGCGTCGGCGACCCAGCCGATGACCGGCGGCGAGATGGCATCGCCCAGCGCGTGGATGAGGAAGATGTTGAGCGCAAAGCCCGTGGCCCGCTGCGACGGATGCACCACGTTGGCGAGAATGGTGTTCGTCGGGCCGGTGCTGAAGAACAGGCAGAAGATCGCGCCGGCGACAAAGCCCCACGCGAGCGGGAACGGCGCGTACAGCACGCCCAGGAACATCGGGAAGCCAGCCAGCATGCTGAGGCCGGAGACGAGAAAGTACGAGCCGGGGAAGCGCGGGCGCAGGCGGTCGCTCAACCAGCCGCCGCAGAGCGTGGCCGCGAGACCGGCGACCACGGTGATGCCGCCGAAGATCAGGTTCACCGTCGCCAGGTCGCCCTGCCCGCGAAACTCGTGGATGTACGTCGGCATCCAGAACGAGACCCCGCCGATCGCGAACGTCATCGCCGTCATCCCCAGCGTGTTGAGCACCCACGACGGCGTGCGGAAGAGGACGGTTGCCTCCGCCAGCCGCGCACGTTGCCGAGCGACCGCAAGCACGCCGTCGCTCGCGCCGCGCGCGGGTTCGCGCTGCAACAGGCACCACGCCGCCAGCACCAGGCCCGGCGGCACCACCACGAAAAACGCCCAGTGCCACGAGAACATCGCCGCAACCGTGCCGCCCACCACAAAGCCCAGTGCGCTGCCCAGGGGGATGGCCATGTAGAACCACGACAACACCCAGCCGCGACGGGCCACGGGGAACAGGTCGGCGATAAGCGTCGGGGCGGTGGGGCCGTACGCGGCCTCGCCGATGCCCACGAACATGCGCATGACCAGCATGACGCCGAACGCGGTGGCCAGGCCCGATGCGCCGGAGGCCAGCGTCCACACCAGGCAGCCCAGGGCGACGATGAGCCAGCGTCGCCAGCGGTCGGCAAGCAGGCCAAACAGCGGCGCGGCCACCATGTACGACACGAGGAAGGCCGTGGCGAGCAGGCCCATCTTGGACTTGGCCGAAGGGTCGTCGGGCGCGAAGAAGTCGGCGCGGATAAGCGGTTCGACCGCCGCGAGGATGTAGCGGTCGAGGTAGTTGAACAGGTTGAGGAGCAGGAGGAGCGCAAGGGCCTGGCGAGCGCCCGGCGGGGCGGTGCGGGCGACGGGTGCGGGAAGGGCCTGCGTCATGCGTGGCCGGAGCATACACGCCCACCTCCCCCATACCCTCCGGCCACATGCCGGCACCGAAGGAACGAACGTCGATCAAGGTTGCGGCCGAACGCACGGTGCTGGCGGCTGTGCGTCTGCCCAACTCGGTGTACGACCAGCGCGACCCGTTCGGCGAACTGACGGCCCTCTCCGAGCAGGCCGGCGGCATCGTCGTGGGCACCCTGGAGCAGCGTCTGGAGAAGCCCAACGCGGGCACCTACATCGGCAGCGGCAAACTGGCCGAGTTGAAGGGGCTGTGCGAGCAACTGGAGGCCTCGCTGGTGATCTTCGACCATGAACTCTCGCCCCGTCAGATCGCCAACATCGAGGAGGTGGTGGAGCGGAAGGTGCTGGACCGGAGCGAGTTGATCCTGGATATTTTCGCCAGCCGCGCCACCACCACGGAGGCCCAGTTGCAGGTGGAACTGGCCCAACTGGAATACACCTACCCGCGCTTGCGGGCCATGTGGAGCCACCTGGAGCGCATCGTGGGCGCGGGCGGCTTGTCCGGCATCGGCACGCGCGGCCCGGGCGAGCAGCAGTTGGAGATTGACCGGCGGCTGGCCCAGCGCAAGCAGGTGCTGCTGCGGCGGAAGTTGGAGGAGATCGAAGACCGCAAGCGGCGCATGGTGGCCAAGCGCAACCTGGACCACTTCACGGTGGGGATCGTGGGGTACACCAACGCGGGCAAGAGCACGCTGTTCAACACGCTCACCGAGGGCGGGGCCTACGCCGACGATCGGCTCTTCGCCACGCTCACCACGCGCACGCGCCAGTGGGACCTGGGCGGCGGCCTGAACGCCATGCTCTCGGACACCGTCGGCTTCGTGCGCGATCTGCCGCACAACCTTGTGGCGTCGTTCCGGGCCACGCTGGAGGAGGCCACGCACGCCAACGTGCTGCTCATCGTGCTGGACGTGTCGGACAACGCCGCCCAGATGCAGTACGACACGGTGATGAGCACGCTCGACGACCTGTTCAAGGAGCAGAAGGAGCGTGAGCACACGCGCAGCCGCGCGCGGGGTGTGAAGGGCAACGAGGACTGGCAGCCCCCGCCGCGCATGGTGCTGCTGAACAAGGCGGACAAGTTGAAGAACAATGCGCCGATTCTCGTCTGGCAGCGCAGGGCCGAGGGGAGCATCCCGCTGGTGGCGAAGACGGCGGGCGGATTGGGCCAGACGGAACTCGCGGCACGCATCCGGGTGCTTGCGCAGGGGGCGATGTCTGAGGTGCGTATCACCCTGCCGCTCTCCGCTGGCCGCGCGGTGGACATGCTCGAGAAGCGGAGCAAGGTGCTGGACCGAGACTACGGCGACCAGACGGCCACGTTCCGCGTGTGCATCGGCCGGCGCCAACTGGACCAGGTGCGGAGCGTGGAGCCGCGCGCGGTGGTGGAGGCGGTGCGTGTGGTGGCCAGCGCAAAGAAGGCGGCAACACCCACGCGCAAGGCCGGTTCGCGTGTGAAAGTCGTGAAGAAGTAGGCGCGGCGCGGAGGGCGGGGGGGCGGCCTCTCACGGGCGCGGCGG
Organism: uncultured Phycisphaeraceae bacterium; assembly: GCA_964571915.1. Classification (GTDB taxonomy): domain Bacteria; phylum Planctomycetota; class Phycisphaerae; order Phycisphaerales; family UBA1924; genus JAEUIX01. Next base: position 2,465 of record CAZNEU010000205.1, on the reverse strand, counting down.
CGTGGCTCGGATCGAATCCATGCGCACCTCGACCGTCATGTCCGGCCGCATCCGGCGTATCAGCCCCGTCGCCGCCGCGAGTTGCGGATACGCATCACGCCCGAGCATGCGCCTGATCTGCGTTTCGGCGCGCTTGTGCAGCGGCCAGTGCGGACCCTCGAACAGCCGTGCGTCGTCGATCACGAGCACGTGCCCGCGGATGTGGTGGGAGAGGACCGTCTCGATCTCCACCAGGATCGGCGTCTTGAGTTTTCCCTTGCTGCCGCCGGGCGTGATGTGGCCGTCGAGCCAGAAGAGCGCGGGCTGGTGGAGGCCCCGCAGAATGTCCGGCAGCACGCTGGCGCTGTCGCCCTCGATGATGCGGACGTGGTTGATGCCGGCGAACTTCGCCTTGGCCTCGTCGGCCAGCGGCTTGAACACCTCGACCGAGACCACCGAATCGAACTCATCCTTGAGGGCCCAGGTGGTCTCGCCCTTGAACGTGCCGGTTTCAACGAAGGCTCGCAGGCCGAACGCGCGTCCGTAGGCCCGCAGCGCGGCCTGCTTCAGGTCCAGCGGGGGCGGAATGGGCGAGCCCCGCGAACGCCAATCGGCGATCACTTCCGCGTCGGGTGCCCGGGTGGCGGCGGGAGCGTGTGGTGGGGCGACCGTCGTCATGCTTGGTCCCTTCGTGCCATCGCGCACCCGTGCGCTGGGCTGGAGTGGACACGGACGCGGGCCATGCCGATACTTCCCGCCTGTCGGCCACTTTAGCTCAGTGGTAGAGCGATGCTTTCGTAAAGCATAGGTCCAGGGTTCAAATCCCTGAAGTGGCTTTCTCCGCTGGCGCGCGCTGTCGGGGCGCGCATGTGCCCGTGGGCACCAGGCGGATGATGTCCTGCTCCACGCTCCACGCCAGGTCCGGCCGCTCACGCGCAACGGTGGCGCGCAGGCTCTCCAGCGGTGGATAGTTGTCCGCACCCGTGAACAGGCGTGCATCGTCGATGAGAATGACGTGCGCGTGCTCGCGCACCGCAAGGACGCACTCGAGTTCCGCGCTGATCGGGCAGGGGTTGGCCGGGTCGCCCGCCCCGGGCGCCGTAAAGTGCCCGTCCAGCCAGAAGAGCGCGGGCCGCGTGAGTGATCGCACGATGCCGGGCAGCACCACCGCAGAATCCCCCTCCAGCACGTGTACGGCAGAATCCCCGGTAAACCGGGCCCGGGCCTGCACCACGCGCTCGTGCTCGATCTCCACGGTGTAGAGATCATCGAACGCGGGGCGGAGCGCAAAGACGGTGTCGCCCTTGAGCGTGCCCGTTTCCACAAACGTGCGCAGGTGGCAGCGGCGGGCGTAGTCAAGCAGAATCGCCCGCTTGGCCGCCCCGGGCAGCGGCACGGGCCGCCCCCGCCGGTTCCATCGCCACAAGGCGCGGCGTTGCTTGAACTCGAAAACCAGCCGTGCCAGCATGGACGCTCCAAACCCGGCGTGAGGGACTCGGCTAAGGTTAGTCGAGTCCCGTGCGGGAACGGCGCAGGCCCGGGAGTGTGCAAGTGTGGCGTGTGGCTCTGCGGATGCTCCTGGGCGACAAGCCCAAGTACCTGGCGCTGGTCTGCGGGCTGGGCTTTTCCGTGCTGCTCATGAGCCAGCAGGGGGCGTTCTTCCTGGGCCTCATGCTGCGTGCCACGGGCCCGCTCCAGAACGTGGAGCAGCCGGACTTCTGGGTAGCCGACCCGTACGTGCGCTACATCTCCGAGACGCGGTTCCTCTCCGACGATGACCTCAACCGCGTGCGCTCCGTGCCCGGCGTGCTGTGGGCGGAGCCGTTCTTCAGCGTCCGCACCAACGCGGAGTTGCCCAGCGGCAACTTCCGGGCCGTGAACCTCGTGGGTATCGATCGCTCCACGATGGTGGGCCAGCCCCCGGAGGTAACGGAGGGAAGGCTGGAGGACCTGCGCATCCCCGACGCCGTCCTCGTCGAGGAGACGGCCCGCGCCAAGCTCGAAAACGTGAAGATCGGCCAGACCCTGAAGTTGAACGACCGGCGCGCCGTGGTCGTGGGCTTCTGCCGCGCCAAGCCGGGGTTTGATTCGCCCGCGGTGATCTACACGACCTACGCCAACGCCGTCCGGTTCACGCCGCTGGGGAGGAAGAATCTCTCCTACATCCTGGTGAAGGTCCGGCCGGATGCCGACCCGGCGGCCGTGCAGGCCCGGATCGACCGCATCCCGGACGTGAAGGCCTTCACCCGTCAGCAGATGATCGACGTCACCGTGAACTTCATCATGAATGAGACCGGTATCGGTATCAACTTCGGGTTCACCGTGCTGCTGGGCATGGTGGTGGGGCTGGCCGTCTCCTCCGCCATCTTCTACCAGTTCACCATGGAGAACAGTCGCAACTACGCCGTGCTCAAGGCCATGGGGGCGCGCCGGTGGACGCTCATCGGCATGGTGGCGCTCCAGGCCGCGTGGCTGGGCCTGATCGG
>CAZNEU010000204.1:0-3894 GCA_964571915.1 uncultured Phycisphaeraceae bacterium | reverse complement strand
GCGGCGTGGTCCTCGCCTCCGCCAACCTGCCCGCGCTGGTGGGCTTCCCGCTCGGCGAACGCGTGCGGGCGCTGGTCGAGGGACGCGGCTGCCGCGTGGACCGCGTGGCGTTTCTGCCCGATGCCCACGCCGCGGCGTTTGATGCGTGGGCCACACGCACCCGCCCGGCTGTGGAGCGCTTGCTCGCGCTCTCCATCGGCACGGGCGTGGGCGCGTGCGTGCTGGATGCGGCAGCGGGTGGTGGCCTGCCCACACGCCTGCTGGTGAGCGGCGGTTCCTCGGGCCATCTCGGCCAGATGGATGTGGGCTTTGACGAGCCGGGTCCGGCTGGTGTGGGAAGAGACAGGCCGGTGGGGCGCGACGGCGCGGTCGGCTCGTTGGAGGCGTACATCGGCCTCGCGGGCCTGCGCGCCAGGTACGGGGCCGATGTCGAGGCGGCCTTGCCGCGTCTCACGGTGAACGACGCTCCCCTGCGTGCCCTGGTGCGCGGCCTGCGCATCGCCCACGCAATCTACAGGCCCAGCACCATCGTGCTGCTGGGCGGCATCGGCGTGCGCCTGCGCCACCTGGGCCCCGCGCTCCACGCGGCCATGGCCCACGGCCTCACCGCGCTGGCACGCCCGGGCTGGGCGCTGGAGTTCGGCCACGACGACCACCACGCCGCACGCGGCGCGGCCACGTGGGGAGCCGGGGGGGGCGGCTCCGCGCTGGTATAGTGCCGCGATGAGCCAACCCCCTTCCCCGCCCTTCAACCTGCACGCGTGGATCAAGGCCAACCGCAAGCACCTCAAGCCGCCCGTGGCCAACCGCCAACTCTGCCCCGAGTCGAAGGATGCGATTATCTTCGTGTCGGGCGGGCCCAACACGCGCAACGACTTTCACGTCAACCCCACCGAGGAACTCTTCTACCAGTTGCAGGGCGACATCGCCCTGCGCGTGCGCCCGCTGGATGGAACCAAGCCCAAGGACATCGTGATCCGCGAGGCAGAGATGTTCCTGCTGCCGCGCCTGGTGCCGCACAGGCCGCAGCGGCCCGCGGGCACGGCGGGCCTCATCGTCGAGTTCCCGCGCGGCACCGACGCACGCGGCAACCCGCGAAAGGACGCGCTGCGGTGGTACTGCCCTGCCTGCGACACGCTCGTGTACGAGGCCAAATGGGTGCTCAGGAAGATCGACGAAGACCTGCGCCTCATCATGAACGCCTTCTGGAACGGCCCCGCCAAGCAGCGCACCTGCAAGGCCTGCGGGCACACCATCGAGCGTGCCGGGGCGATCGAGGTGAAGGCCGGGCGTGTGCGTGCCGCCGGGGCAAGCGCGCGGAGGGGCCCGCGTGCGCGTTGACCTGCACACGCACATCCTGCCCGAAACATGGCCGAGTTGGACGGCCCGCAGTGGCTACGCAGGGTGGATCGAACTCGCCCACCACAAGCCCGGCTGCGCCCGCATGGAGCAGACGCTCGAAGACGGTGGCAAAAAGGTCTTCCGCGAGATCGGCTGCAACTGCTGGGACGTGCAGGCCCGCCTTGCCGACATGGACGCGGCGGGCATCACCACGCAGGTCCTCTCCACCGTCCCCGTGATGTTCTCGTACTGGGCGAAGGCCGCGGATGCCCACGATCTGGCACGCCTGCTCAACGACCACATCGCGGAGGTCTGCCGCGCCGCGCCGAGCCAGGACTGCGTGCGCCGCTTCGAAGGCCTGGGCACACTCCCCATGCAGGATGCCGACCTGGCCTGCCGCGAGTTGGAACGCTGCGTGCGCGACCTGGGCCTGCGTGGCGTGCAGATCGGCACGCACATCAACGGCGACAACCTCGACCAACCCGGCCCGCGCCGCGTGCTGCGCCGGGCCGCCGAACTGGGCGCGGCGGTCTTCGTCCACCCCTGGGACATGCTGGGGCAGACCTCGCCCCGCATGGCGAACTACTGGATGCCCTGGCTCGTGGGCATGCCCACCGAAACCACCATGGCGATCATGGCCGTGCTCTTCGGCGGCGTGCTGGATGAATCGCCCGCGCTGCGTGTGGCCTTCGCCCACGGCGGCGGCTCGTTCTTCGGCACGCTCGGCCGGATCGCGCACGGCTTTGAGTGCCGACGGGATTTATTCCCGGCCGCGGCCAAGCACCCGCGGGAATACCTCGCAGGCGCGGCCAGCCCCGGCAGGTTCTGGGTGGATTCACTCACGCACGATTGCCACGCGCTGCGGCTGTTGGTGAAGCAACTCGGCCCGCGCCGCGTGGCCCTCGGCAGCGACTACCCCTTCCCGCTGGGCGAGGCCCGGCCGGGCGCGATGGTCGCGGCGATGCGCGAACTGAGCGGAGCCGACCGGGCCATGATCCTTGCCGGGAGCGCACGGGAGTTTCTCGGCCTCGATGTGCGCGTCGGATGATCCGGCACCACGCGGGAACAATGGTCCATGCCCACTGACGACTCCGAATCGCTTGCGTTGGCTCAGGACGAGCGCGACCCGCTCCGGGCCTTGCGCTCCAAGTTCGCCCACCCGACACTGCGGGCCATGGCCAGCGTCGGCGGTGCGGGAGCGCCCGATGCCGCGCGGACATCCGCGCCGGCCGGAGCGGGAGATGACCAGACCTGCATCTACCTCTGCGGCAACTCACTCGGCCTCATGCCCATCGCGGCGAAGGACGCAGTGGTGCAGGAACTGGACGCCTGGGCCACGCTGGGTGTGGAGGGGCACTTTCACGGGCCGCACCCGTGGTTCCCATACCACGAGCCCTTCCGCGAACTCCTCGCGCCGCTCGTGGGTGCCAAGCCCACCGAAGTGGTGGCGATGAACTCCCTCACCGTCAACCTCCACCTCTTGATGATGAGTTTCTACCGCCCCACCAAGGAGCGCTTCAAGCTTGTCATCGAAGACGCGGCGTTCCCCAGCGATCAATACGCCGTCCGCAGCCAGGCGGCTCTCAAAGGCTTTCACCCCAACGACTCGCTCGTCCGCCTCAAGCCCCGCGACGGCGAGGAGACCCTGCGCACCGAGGACATCGTGGAGACCATCGCCCGCAACGGCCCCAGCATCGCGCTGGTCATGCTGGGCGCTGTGAACTACCTGACCGGCCAGTGGTTTGACATGCAGGCCATCACCAAGGCCGGGCGCGAGGCCGGCGCCGTGGTGGGGTGGGACCTGGCCCACGCCATCGGCAACGTGCCCATGCGCCTGCATGACGTCGGGGGGGAAGTCGCGGGGGGCCTGGGGGGCGCTGGCGCCGACTTCGCCGTGTGGTGCTCGTACAAGTACCTCAACGCCGGCCCGGGCGCGGTGGGCGGGGCCTTCATCCACGAGCGCCACCACGCACGCCGAGACCTGGCCCAACTCGCCGGGTGGTGGGGGCACGACCCGCGCACACGCTTCAAGATGGAGCCGGGCTTCCAACCCTCGCTCAACGCCGACCGCTGGGCGCTCTCCAACCCGCCGGTGCTGTCGCTGGCCCCGCTGCGTTCGTCGCTGGAACTCTTCCGCGAGGCCGGGGGTGTGGCACGTTTGCGTGACAAGTCCGTGGCGCTCACGGGCTATCTGGAACAACTTCTTGACGGCCTGAACGAACGCATCGGCAATGATGCCAGCGGGCGGCCGCCCGTGCAGATCATCACGCCCCGCGACCCGGGTCAGCGTGGCTGCCAACTCTCGCTGCGTGTGCGGGGGGGTGCGGGTGCTGGCGGCAAGGCACGCCAGGCGGCCCTGCGCGCGGCGGGCATCGTCTGCGATTTCCGCGAGCCTGATGTGATGCGTGTGGCCCCCACACCGCTCTACAACTCCTTCCATGATGTGTGGCGGTTCGCGCACGAACTGGAGGCGAGTTTCGCGGCCGAAAGTTGGCGGGCATGAGCGGCACCGTCTCCGTTCCGCACCGTGCAGGCCGCAGCGCCATCATCGTC
>CAZNEU010000203.1:0-2020 GCA_964571915.1 uncultured Phycisphaeraceae bacterium | reverse complement strand
CACCGCGTACAGCGCATACGGCGTGGCCGTCAACTCCTGCCGCGGCAGCAGGGTGGTCCCGTTCACGTCCATCTCCAGCCACCGGTCCTGCCCGTCGCACACGCCCGGGCCGAAGTCCAAGAGCGTGGTGAAGTAGCCGTCGGCCACGTTCACGCCCGCCTTCGTGAGCGTGGGCCCCACCTGAATCCCGCCGGAATAGAAGTCGTACAGCCTGAACGTGAGATCAACCAGCCCGTTCACCGCGGCACCCGAATCCGACACCCGCCCCTGATAGGTGAAGGCGGTGGGCAAGGCCCGGCCCGGCGCAGACACCACCACTCCGAGTTCGCCGCCGCACGTCGGCTGCACGTACCCCGCGCGGATCAGCACCGTGGTGCCCACGGCCCCGTCGAAACTCACCTGACCCGCACCCGCGCTGCACACCACGGGCGCGCCCAGCGCACCGCACGTGCCCGCGTACACCTCGAAGAAGCCCACGCCTGTGAGCGTGCCCAGGTAGAGCGTGGCCGTGCCGTCCACGGTGAAGGTGTACGAGAACCAGAAGTCGCTCAGCACCGCCTGCGGATCGCACGATGGGCTGGCCGCGCCGTCCACGGTCGCGTCGCACGACGTGAACTCGAACACGGCACCGTCGGTGATCACCCGGGCATCGGCGCACGCATCGTTGGCCGGTTGGGCCTGCGCAGCGGCACCCCACAACGCCCCCAGCGCGCACCCGGCAACGCTCGCGACGGCGTGCATAGCCCGCATCCATTTTGCACCGCGGCAGGTCGTATCCATGTTCAATCGCTCCTCGGGCCAGCACAGGCCCAACGCCCAACGCCGCGGAACCAGAATGGTGCCGCGCAACGCGACGTGGCCGATTCAATATACAACGCTTTTGCAGCCCGCCAGACCGAATCTTACCCGAACACGCGCAACGCCTGAGCCACACTCGGCCCGCCTCACTCGGCCCTCGGCCCTCAGCCCTCTGGGCCATACGCTCCGGCCCGTGCCTTCTCCCGCACCCCGCCGCCGCGTCGCCTTCGAGCCCACACCCAACCCGCACGCCCTGCGAGCCACGGTGGTGCCCGCGCTCCCGCCCGCGGGCGGAGACGTTGCCGCGCGTTCCTTCCGCGATTCCGCCGCCGCGGCATCCCACCCCCTCGCCGCCGCGCTCTTCGCCATCTCCGGCATCTGTGGCGTCCTCCTCTCCCCGGACGGCTCGTGGCTCAGCGTGAATAAGGCGCCAGATGCACACTGGAAATCCATCACGGTCGGCGTGCGTCGCGTGCTGGAGCGGCAGCCGTGAGCCGCCGCGCCCCCGCGCCCGCCGCCGATGCGCACACCGCATCCCGTCTCGCCGCGTGGTTTCGTTCGCACGCCCGCGACCTTCCGTGGCGCGCGACACCACGCAACCCCTACCACGCCCTGGTCAGCGAGGCCATGCTGCAGCAGACGCAGGTTTCGCGCGTGATCGACCACTTCACCCGCTTCATCGCCCGCTTCCCCACGCTCGCCGCGCTCGCCGCCGCCCCAGAGCGCGAGGTGCTCGCCCTCTGGAGCGGCCTGGGCTACTACCGGCGTGCCAGGAGCCTGCACGCCGCGGCACGCATGATCGTGGCCGATTTCCACGGCTCGGTGCCGCGCCTCGCAAGCAGCCTCCAAGAACTCCCCGGCATCGGCCGCTACACCGCGGGTTCCATCGCCTCCATCGTCTTCGGCGAAGCCGCGCCGATCGTGGACGGCAACGCGATGCGCGTGCTGCTGCGGCTGCACGGGCGCGACCTGAACCCCACCGCGAAGCGCACGGTTTCGTGGGCGTGGAAGCGCGCCGCGGCCCTTGTGCGTGCCGCCGTGCCCGCCGACATCGGCGCGTTCAACGAGGGCCTCATGGAACTGGGTGCCACCGTCTGCCTCCCGCCCCCCGCAACCCCGCGCTGCGAGGTGTGCCCCTTGCAAACCTCGTGCGTGGCGTTTGCAAAGGGTGTGCAACATCGCATCCCCCGCCCCAAGTCCGTCCGCACGCCCAGCGTTGTCC
>CAZNEU010000202.1:0-2118 GCA_964571915.1 uncultured Phycisphaeraceae bacterium | reverse complement strand
TTCCGGCTATCTGCCATCTGGCGTCTATGCCATATAAAGGAAATCATGAAGCTTTCCTCACCGAAGAGATCATTCATGACCAATCGAAGGTTATGGAATTCGTGATCGTCAATACTCACCAGAATGATCCCGTCTTCCTGTAGCAGTTGCCTCGCCACGAAAAGCCGCGGGTACATCATCGAGAGCCATGCGGAGTGGTAGCGGCCACTGGTCTCAGGGTTGCTCGTGAGCAGGTTCCCGTCGGCGTCCTTCTGCCCCGTCAGCTTCAGATAAGTATCCAGCGGGTCGGCAAAGTTGTCCGGGTAGATGAAATCATTGCCCGTGTTGTACGGCGGGTCGATGTAGATCATCTTCACCCGCCCCGCGTACGCCTTGCGGAGCAGTTTCAGAACTTCCAGGTTCTCGCCCTCAATGAAGACGTGCTGCGTGGTGCCAAAGTTGACGGATTCCTTCTCATCCGGCACCAGCGTCGCCCGCGACGGGAGCATGAGTTGCCGCACGCTCTGGGCCTTGCCCGACCACGTCAGCCCGTACCGCTCCTTTCCCTCATCCACCGCGCCGCCCAAGGCCAGTTTCAGCTTGTCGAAATCAACGCCGGTCTCACCAAACGCCTCGGGCACGATGGCGCGAAGCGCGGCCAGCCGGTCCCCGTCAATCGGGGAAGCGGCGGTTTCGACGGGCGTTCCGTGCGGCGTGCTGTCTTTCCGTGCGGCCATAGGGCCAAAGCGTAACGCCTCCGCGGCCAACGGGGCAAGGCCACTGACAGCGTGGTGTCAGTGGGCTGGGCCGATGCCCCCACGCGGCGGGAAAGGGCCAAATGGCAAATGGCCAAATCGCAGATCCGCCCCGCCACGGCGGGTGTGCCACGTGGCGGAGGGCCAAATGAAGGCGGAGCCAAGCACTCCCTTACGGTCGGGCTGCATGTCCTGCTTCGCGCTCCCGCCACGGCGGGCCTTCGGCTTCGGGCCTTCGTGGCGAAGAAGGCCCCACGCGGAGCGTGGGGGTACCCGTTACGCCGCCACCGTCGCGCTGCCCACCGCGCTCCACGGACCCGGCGCACCGCCGCGGCCGATCCAGCGGGCCAGGTAGTGGGCGGACATGCCGGGTGCATCCGTCGGCAGCGCGATCTCCACCAGCGCGGCGGTCGTGAAGCGTGCGTAGCGGTACAGAGCGGGATCGGTCGGCGGAGCGGTGAGGGGCGAGTCGAGGGTCTGGCCCGCCTCAACCTGCTTCACCCACACCCCCGCGCCCGCGTCCCCTCGTGTTCAGGCCGCCTGCTCCAGCGTGCTCAGCATCCGGGAGGTTCCGCCCGCGCCGAACTGCACCACAAACGCATCGCTGGCCGCGCCGACGGCGGTGCCGCGCGACCCTTGCACGACGTACTCGGCTCCTTGGCCTCCGGCGGCGAGAGCGGACGCGGGGACGGTGGCGTCAACAAAGGTCGGCCGCCTGGTCTGGCTGGTGGTGCCATCCGCCGTGCCGATCCGCACGAACGCGCTCTGACCGGGCAGTTTCCTCGACACCGCGAAGGTCACGCCCGCGCTGGCGGCGGCGTGGGCGCAGCGCCACGAGAGTGTCACGCTCCCGTCGTCGCTGAGCACGGCGGCAAAGTCGGCAGGCTTGCCCGGCGGCCTGGCGGCCGGGCCTGCCGCGCCCTCCGCAAGGTCGGCGGGCGCGACCGGTGCGGCGGCGCTGGGCAACTCGCCCGGCTCGGGGAAGTTCACGCGGGCTTTGGGGCCCCACGCCGCGCGGGCGGCCTCGTCGTAGGCCGCGGCCGCGTCCTCTTCATCGTCGAAGAGTCCGAGCCGCGTGTGGACATCATTCACGCGGATCTGCGCCTGCCACCCGCCCTCGCGCTCGTTCCAGAAGATGCCTTTGAAGCGCGACGAGGTCGGTCGCCCGCAGCGCTGCAGGATTTTGTACCCGCGGCGGGTGCTCTCGTCGGGGCCGCGGGCCACCAGGTTGGCCCGGCGGCAGTCGAGCGGGTTGCCGTTGGCGTGAACGATCCGCGTCTGCGGCCCCTGGTCCTGCAGGTTGAGGATGAGCCTCTTGAGGTGTGGCCGGGGGGTGTCGTCGGCACCACTCTGGAGCACCACGCCGCGGGCCATCCCCGGACCG
>CAZNEU010000201.1:0-1755 GCA_964571915.1 uncultured Phycisphaeraceae bacterium | reverse complement strand
AGGCCCTCGCCGCCGGCGCCGGGCGACTGGAGGGAGTTGACGTACTTCTCGATGTCGATGAACGCGAGGAGTTCGCCGAAGTTGTTGCGCACGCCGTTGAAGCCGAAGGGGAGCAGGATGTTGGCGAACTGGTCGTTGCTGGTGGAGCCGCCGGGGGTGCCGATGGTGTCCTTGCCGTCGAGGAAACCCGCGGGCTGGGTCTCATCGAGTTGGTAGGTGCCGGGGCGGAGGTTGCCGAAGAAGTAGAAGCCGGTGCCGTCGGTGGTGGTGGTGAAACTCACCGACTGGCCGAGGTCGTTGGTGCCTGTCAGCGCGACGGTGGTGCCGGGGATGGGGCTTTCGGTGTTCTGGAAGGTGCCGTCGTTGTTGCGGTCGTAGTAGACGAAGCCGGAGATGCTGGAGATCGGGGGCGTGCAGATTTCGCCGAAGTCGTAGCCCACGCCGGCGGACCCGGCGGGGATGACGATGTTGGAGATGATGTCGTTGCCGACGGTGCCGCCGAAGGTGCCCGCGGCATCGGCGCCGTCCTGCGTGTCGGCGGGCTGGGTTTCGGTGAGGGTGTAGGTGCCGGGGCGGAGGCCGTCGAAGATGTACGCGCCGGTGGCGTCGGTGCTGGTGGTGAGGTCAACGGTGCGGCCGGCCTCATCGGTGCCGGTGAGGCGGACGGTGGTGGCCAGGCCCTCCTCGCCGCTGTCGTAGGTGCCGCTGCCGTTGTCGTCGCAGTACACGTGGCCGGAGATGCTCGACGGAGCCGGGGCGGGAACAGGGCCGATGAAGCCCTTGGCCTGGGCCGTGAAGTCGGCCTCCATCTCGCCGACCATGGTCGATTGCTCGGCGGTCTGGATGACGCCCGCGTCGCGTCCGGCGAAGTAGGAGGCCAGGATGCCGCCGGTGATGACGAAGCGGTAATCGAAGTTGTCGGTGGGGCCGTCGTTGTTCACGTAGCCGAACTGGGCGAGTTCGCCGCTGAGCAGCACGCCCTGCTCGGTGAGGGGGTCGATGCTGCCGTTGTTGTCCAGGTCGATGCCGCCGCGGATGACGAAGTCGTCGCCGTTGGCGTTGATCTCGCCGATGAGGGGGATGTCGCCGGCCTGGGCGCCGCGGATGATGGTGCCGTTGGCGCCGATGCGGGCGTGGATCTGGAAGTCGCCGTGGTTGGCGATGATGTCGCGCGGGCCGTCGGCGAAGAAGATGGTGGTGGGTGTGGCGGTGACATCGAAGCGGCCCGAGGAGGCCTCGTAGGCGGTCTGGCCGGTGCTGTTGTAAAAGCCGATGGGGAGTTCGAGCAGGTCGATGCCGATGAGCGCCATGAGTTGGCGGGCCTCGAGGGGCTCAAGGTGCATCTGGCCGGCGGCCCGGGCCAGGTGGCGGGCATCGCTACGGGCGCGGACGGCGGCGGCGAAACGAGACGTGCGCGTGGTGAGCATCATGGGCGGGCTCCGGTCTGGCTGTTCGGGCGGTTCGGGCGGCTTCGGGAAGCGTGGGATTCTGGAGAAAACCCTTGGGGGTGGAAAAGACGAGAGCGCGGGACACCGGACTGCCGGAGCAGTCCGCCCGCGCTCTCGGGCGTTTCGATCTTCAGCGCCGGCGGCGGTTGATGGCCAGCACGCCGACGAGGCCGAGTGCCGCGGCACCGGGCGTGGGGATGAAGAAAGCGTCCGCGTTGCCCGTGGCGGGGAGGACCGGGTTGGGCCTGTTGTTGAAGTTGGCGGTGAAGACCGGCACGCCGCCGGGGAAGGAGAGGCCGTTGCCGAT
>CAZNEU010000200.1:0-4736 GCA_964571915.1 uncultured Phycisphaeraceae bacterium | reverse complement strand
GCACCCGCGTCCAGGAACCCCGCCATGGCCACCGACCTCTCCAACATCCGCAACATCGGCATCTGCGCCCACATCGATGCGGGCAAGACCACCGTCTCCGAGCGCATCCTGTTCTACACCGGCAAGAACTACAAGATGGGCGAGGTGCACGAGGGCACCGCCACGATGGACTTTTTGCAGGACGAGCAGGAGCGCGGCATCACCATCCAGTCTGCCGCGACGACCTGCCCCTGGGACAAGGACGGCAAGACGTACAAGATCAACCTGATCGATACTCCGGGGCACGTGGACTTCACGATCGAGGTGGAGCGTTCGCTGCGCGTGCTGGACGGGGCGGTGGCCGTGTTCGACGGCAAGGAGGGCGTTGAGGCCCAGAGCGAAACGGTGTGGCGTCAGGCGGATCGGTACCGCGTGCCGCGCATGTGCTTTGTGAACAAGATGGACAAACTCGGGGCCGACTTTGATTTTTCGTTCGGCACGATCAAGACGCGGCTGGGTGCCAACGCCATCGCGCTGCAGTATCCGCTGGGCAAGGGCAACGAGCACAAGGGCATCATCGACCTGCTGACGATGAAGGCGTATGTCTTTGATCCGTCCGAGCAGGGCTCGGTGATCACCGAGGTGCCGATTCCTGATGACCTGGTGGAGACGGCCAGGAAGTGGCACACCGAGATGGTGGAGAAGGTGAGCGAACTCGACGATGCCCTCTCTGAGAAGTACCTCACCGACCCCTCCACGATCACGATCCCCGAACTCAAGGCCGCCATCCGCAAGGGCGTGGTGCAGCGCAAGTGCTACCCCGTGCTCTGCGGCGCGGCACTCCGCAACGTGGGCGTGCAGTCGGTGCTGGATGCCGTGATTGATTACCTCCCCGCCCCGCACGAGAAGTCTGAGGTGGAGGGCACCGACCCGCGCGACAAGGAAGAGAAGATGACGCGCCCGCACGACGATGCGGCGCCGTTCTCGGCCTTGGTGTTCAAGGTGGTTTCGGACATGCACGGCGATCTGACGTACATCCGCATCTACTCGGGCACCCTCACGAAGGGCCAGCGCATCATCAACCCCGTGAACGGGAAGAAGGAACTCGCCAGCCGCATCTTCGAGATGCACGCCAAAGACCGCATCCCGCTCGACGTGGCCACCGCGGGCAACATCGTGGCGGTCGTGGGCATCAAGGACAGTTACACCGGCGACACGCTCTGCGACCCCGACGACCAGATCGTGCTCGAACGCATGACCTTCCCCGAGCCGGTCATCAGCATGTCGATCGAGCCCAAGACCAGCGCCGATCGGCAGAAACTGGCCGATGCGCTGCAGACAATCCGGCGCGAGGACCCCTCCTTCCGCTCCAACTTCAACGAGGAGACCGGCCAGACCATCATCAGCGGCATGGGTGAACTGCACCTGGACATCATCAAGACCAAACTCATCCGCGACATGAAGATCGGTGTGGAGGTGGGCAAGCCCCAGGTGGCCTACCGCGAAACCATCACCCGCAAGGTCTCCGAGGTGCGCGGCAAGTTCGTCAAGCAGACCGGCGGGCGCGGCCAGTTCGGCGATTGCGTCATCACGCTCGAACCCTTCTCGGCCGCCCGGGCCGCCGCCGAGGAACTGGACTTTGACAATGCCGTGGCGTTCGAGAACGCGATCGTCGGCGGCTCGATCCCCAAGGAATACATCCCGTCCATCGAGTACGGCGTGCGGCAGACGGCCCTCGCGGGCATCAAGTCGGGCTTCCCGCTCATCAACATCAAGGTGAGCGTGACGTACGGCTCGTACCACCCGGTCGATTCGTCGCAGATCGCCTTCGAGCAGGCCGGCCGCCTGGCCCTGCTGGAGGCCGTGGAGAAGGCCGGCTTCCAGTTGCTCGAGCCGATCATGAAGGTGGTCATCACCTGCCCGGACGATTACTTCGGTGCCGTAACCGGCGACATCTCCAGCCGGCGCGGCATGATCGTGGACACCGAGGACCGGGGCGTGGTGAAACTCATCACCACCGAGGTGCCGCTGAACGAGATGTTCGGCTACACCACCACGCTGCGTTCGCTCACGCAGGGGCGTGCCAGCAACACGATGGAGTTCCACATGTACCGGCCCATGCCGCGCACGCTTCAGGACGAAATCCTGAAGAAGGGCCAGGGCTGAGCCAGTGCCACCGACTCCGGCCCTGCGGAGTCGGTGTGTTTAGGCGGCCGCGCACCTACGCTCGCACGCCGCCATGCCCACGCTCCTGCCTGAAAGCCCCGCGCTGGAACCGTTGCGAGCCGTGCTCGCGCGCTCGCTGGTGCGCGTGGAGGCCCGACTCGACGAGCACCTTTCCAGCGACCTCACGCCGGTGCGCAACCTGGTGCGGCATGTGGAGCGCTACCGCGGCAAGATGGTGCGGCCCACGATGGCGATCCTGTGCGGCCTGGCCGCCAACCCGCTGGCGTGCGGCGAGCCCGCCGACAGCCACGTCGGCGAGGCTCACATCACGCTCGCGGCCGTGTGCGAGATGATCCACGTGGCGACGCTGGTGCATGATGATGTGCTGGACGAGGCCGACACCCGCCGCCAGTCGCCCACCGTCAACCACCTGCGCGGCAACGAGGCCGCGGTGATCCTGGGCGACTACCTCTTCTCCGCCGCGTATCACCTCTGCTCCACGCTCAACGACCGCGACACGTCGCTGCGCGTGGCGCGCGTGGGGATGACGCTGTGCGAGGGTGAACTGCTGCAGAACTACCATCGGGGCAACTTTCAACTCGACGAGGAGACGTACTACTCCATCGTGAGGCGCAAGACCGCGTCGCTCATCGCGGTGGCGTGCCGGCTGGGGGCCGGCCACGGCGGGGCGGACGGCGCGCTCGCGGAGCGATTCGAGACCTTCGGCATGGACCTGGGCGTGGCCTTCCAGATTCAGGATGATCTGCTGGACCTGACGGGCGATGAGGCCGTGGTGGGCAAGTCGCTCGGCAAGGACGTGGAGAAGGGCAAACTCACGCTGCCGCTGATCCACCACCTGGCCACGGCCGCGCCGCTGTGCCGGACCCGCTCGCTGGCGATGCTCGAACAGGCGGAGGATGCGGACCACGGCGAGCGCGGCGGGGCGTGGGCCGCGGCGCTGGCCTCCACCGGTTCCATCGAACACGCACGCCGCACGGCCCAGCGGTTTGTGGATTCGGCCAAGTCGGCCCTCGCCATCCTCCACGAATCTCCCGCAAAGGCCCTGCTCCTCGGGCTCGCCGACACGGTGGTGAACAGGACGTATTAGGTGCGGGTGGGGGGTGGACGAAGGCCCGCCCATCGCCGCGCAACCACGGACCAACGCATGAGTCATCATCCTTCCATCGCGGTTGTCGGCGCCACCGGCGCGGTGGGGCGCGAGATGCTCGCCGTGCTCGAAGCACGCCGCTTCCCGCACGGGGCCATCCGCCTGCTCGCATCGGCCCGCTCGGCGGGGCAGACGATCGTGTACCGGGGCGAGGGGCACGACGTGCTGCCGCTGAACGCGGAGAGCCTGCGGGGTGTTGATCTCGCCCTGTTCTCTGCGGGCTCCGGCCCGAGCCGGGAGTTTGCGCCGGGTCTCGTGGCCGCGGGGGCGAGCGTGGTGGATAACTCGTCCGCGTTTCGGGCCGACCCGGCCTGCCACCTGATCGTGCCGGAGGTGAACGGCGGGACGCTCGCTGGCGCATTGGCCGGGGGTGCGAAACAAGGGTTGTTGTGCGCTGTGCCCAACTGCTCGGCCATCATCATGCTGGTGGCGCTCAACCCCCTGCGCCAAGCCTTCGGCATTTCGCGGATCGTGGTGAGCACCTATCAGGCCGCCAGCGGCGCGGGAGCGCAGGCCATGGAGGAACTTCGTGCGCAATCGCACGAAGCGCTGGCGGGCAAGAGCACAGGGCAACTCACGCGGCGCGTCTTCGCGGAGCCTTACGCGTTCAATCTCTGGAGCCACAACGCCGCGGTGGATGCCGCGACCGGCTACAACGGCGAAGAACTGAAGATGATCTCCGAGTCGCGCCGCATCTGGAACGATGCGGGCGTGCTGATCTCGCCCACGTGCATCCGCGTTCCCACCATGCGGGCCCACGCCGAGTCGATCAACGTGGTGCTGAAGCGTGCCGCGACGGAGTACGAGGTGCACGACGCGCTCTCGCATGGTGCGGGCGTGCGCATCGTTGATGACCGCGCCGCCAACGCCTTCCCCACGCCCCTCAAGGCGACCGGCAGCGACGACGTGCTGGTGGGGCGCATCCGGCCCGACATCGCCCGCGTGCATGAACTGCACGGGCCTGCCGCCACCGCCACGCCCTCCACCCCCTGCGACCAATGGTCGCTCTTCGTCGCGGGCGACCAACTCCGCACCGGCGCGGCACTCACGGCCGTGAAGATCGCCGAGTTGCTGGTGGGTCGGGTTGCTACGGTGTCGTCATGACCGATCCCCGCCACCTCCGCTGGTCCGACCTGCCCGCCGACCGCCCCATGCCGCTGATCGAGCGCCAGCGGATCATCGCCGACGCGATGATGGTCTCGCGCGTGCATCTCGCACGCGGCTTTCACCTGGACACGCACCAGCACGCCAACGAGCAGATGGTGATGGTGCTCTCCGGCCGGTGTCGGTTCGGCCTGGGGGCCGTGGGCACGGCAGAGCGCCGCGAGGTCGAGGTGGCCGGGGGTGAGGTGCTGGTGCTGCCGCCCTGGGTGCCGCACTCGTGCGACGCGCTTGAAGACACGGTGATCCTCGACCTGTTCAG
>CAZNEU010000199.1:0-6346 GCA_964571915.1 uncultured Phycisphaeraceae bacterium | reverse complement strand
CGACCTTGTCCATCACGCCCAGGGGGATGCCGCCGGCCTCGTCGAGTTTCTTGATCTTGGATTCTCCGGCCGTTTTCAGCAACGGTGCCTGGTGGCCGGCGTTGGCGTAGGTGAGCAGGCGGGTCTTGGGGTCGTAGGTGGCGAAGAAGGCGGTGACGAACTCGCTGCCCACGCGCCGTGCGAAGAGGCGGTCGTTGAGAAACTCCAGGCACTGGGCCGGCTCGTTCACGTGCTGGTCGCGCGCGTGCAGAATGGCGTGAAGCATGGCCACAACCACGGCCGCGGCGGGCCCATGGCCGGAGGCATCGGCGATCATCATGGCCCAGGGGCCGCGCCGCTCGAGGTGCGCCCCCCCGAGGCCGACGGTGATGGGGAGCAGGTCGTAGTAATCGCCGCCGGCCTTGTCAAAGGTCTCGTAGCGCGTGGCGACGGTCATGCCGGGGATGTTGGGCACGCTCTGCGGGAGGAGGGCCCGCTGAATCTGGGCGATGTGGTCCACCTCGTGGCGGATCCAGTCGGTGGCCTCGCGCAGGCGGTTGGCGATGAGCACGTTGTTCATCGTGGTGCCGATGAGGTTGCCGCGCAGGATGAGTTGTTCGAGGTCGGCCACGCCCAGGCCGCGGGCCTCCTCGTGCATGAGGATGGTCCAGTTGCTGATCTGCCCCTCGACGAGCACGGGGACGGCGATGAGCGAGCCGAAGGGGGCGAAGGCATCGCCCATGATCGGGTCGTTCTTGATGTTCAGGCCCTGAACCAGTTTGGGCTCGGGCGTCACGGTGAGGCGGCTGAGGAGGCCGCCCTGCTGCACGGGCAGGTCGCCGGTGCCGGTCCATGGGTCGCCCATGCGGACGCGTTCGGAGCCGTCCACGCTCATCCAGCGGCTGATGCGGTACTGGCCGGGGCTGAGGCCGGAGGTGGCCAGGGAGATATAGCAGCGCGGCCCGTAGGCCTTGCGCATGGCCACGATGATGGCTTCGAGGACCTGTTGCGGGCTCTCGGCCCGCGACAGGGAGTGGGTGAGTTCCATCAGCACGGGGATGCGCGCGTTGGCGGAGAGGTCCACGAACGGCACGTCCGCAGAGGCGAGCAGAGAAACGTTATTGGGCACCGTGGTCGCTCCCGACAGGAGGGAAGAGACTGGAGACATGGCCAAGGCTCGAATCTGGCCGTGGGCGAGCCGCTGGTTCGGGTCTGCTGTGCTCCGCTTCGCCCCCCCGGTCCCGTCCGTCGGCGTCCAGGCGACGGAACCGGCCGCGACGCGGCAAACCCGCTCGAACAATGGGCCCGAAAGGAATCGAACCTTCGACCTCACCCTTATCAGGGGTGCGCTCTAGCCAACTGAGCTACGAGCCCCAAAGCATAACTGATCCGAGTATACGCCCAGGCACTCCGGGCGGAAAGCCCGCGGGCCTATCTGCCGGGTTGGCCGAAGGGCGAAAGTGGCGTGCGCGGCTTCCGAATAGACTGGAGGCCCGGACGGGGCGGAACGCTTGGCGCATCCTCCGCTTGGGTTGTGCCGTTGAGCCACCGCCACCGCCGCGAGCCTCTCGGCCCGCCCCGCACCACAGAGTCCCCCCCGGAGTTCCACTATGACCCTTTCTCTTTCGTGCGTGCCGGGTCTGCGTCGCGGTGCCATCGTACTCGCCTCAGCAGGGTTGTTGCTGGCCGCGGGTGCTTCGGCCGGGTGCTCAGTGAACGCGTACGGCGATCAGGGCGGGTGGGGCTGGGGCGACAACACGGTGAAAGAGACGCGGGTGATGACCGTGGCCGCGGTGGCCGGCAAGCCGATCAACGTGAAGAGTAAGAATGGCGGCGTGTCGATCAAGGCGACCGAGCGTGCCGACGTGATGATCACGGCCAAACTGCAGGCCAAGACCAAGGAGCGGCTGGCGACGGTGAAGGTGGTTGCCGAGCGGGCTGCGGACGGCACGCTGACCGTGCGTCCGGAGTGGCCCGAGGGCGAGAGCGCCTGGGGATGGAGCAAGGGCGTGCAGGGGGACGGTTGCACGTTGGAGATCGAGGTGCCCGACGCGGTGGGCGTGGTGGTGGACACGAGCAACGGCGGCATCCACATCAGCGGTCTGAGCGGTGCCGCAGTCCTCGACACGAGCAACGGCGGTGTGAACGTGAAGGAGCACGCGGGCGACCTGACCATCGACACCAGCAACGGCGGTGTGAGCGTGGAAGGGATCGACGGGGCGTTGAAGATCAGCACCTCGAACGCCGGTGTGGATGTGAAGGACGTGCTGGGTGCGGTGGCGATCGACACCAGCAACGGCGGGGTGGATGTTGAACTCGCGGCAGCGAACGCCGGGCCCGTGGTCATCTCGTCCAGCAACGGCGGGGTGGACCTGACGGTGGGTCCGGCCTTCAAGGGCACACTGGTGCTCGACACCAGCAACGCGTCGGTGAGCGTGCCCTCCGACCTGGGCAAGGTTGTGAGCAAGAGCAAGACCTCGGCCAAGATCGAGGTGGGCGACGGCCCCAAGAGTGTGGTGGACACGAGCAACGGCAGCGTGAGCGTGAGCAAGAAGGGCTGAGGGCACGGGGCCGCGGGCCGAGCGCCGAGTGCCGCGGGCCGAGGGCTGAGGCCGGTGAACATCGCGACAGCCGCGCACGTGGGCCGCACGCGTGGTATCGTGGGGCATGGCTTCATCAAGATTCCGGGGGAGCGGCACGGCGGCGGTCGCGGCACTTGCCGCGCTCATTGCGGCGATGGGCAGCGCAGGGTGCGGGGCAGGTGCCCCTGCCGCGGCGACCCTGATAGGCGATGTGCCCCCCGAACTGCTGACCGTGGCCGAAGCGTCTGGCTACACCAAGACTGCCCGCCACGCGGAGGTGGTGGCGCTGCTTGACCGCATCGTGGCGGCCTCGCCCCTCGCGCGCCGTGCGAGCATGGGCACCACGGGTGAGGGCCGCGAGATTCCCATGATCATCATGAGCGACCCGCCCGTGGCGAACGCCGCGGAGGCCCGCGCTGCGGTTGCGGGCGGGCGGATGCTGGTGCTGGCGATCGGCAACATCCACGCGGGCGAGGTGGATGGGAAGGAGGCCCTGCCGATGCTGGCCAGAGACCTGTTGGGGTTGACTGGTGGGGCAGACGTCCCGTCCGCCGCGGCGGAGGTGTTGAAGCGTCTGGTGGTCGTCTTCGCCCCCATCTACAACGCCGACGGCAACGAGAGGTTCGGCAACAACCGGCCCACACAGAACGGCCCGGCGGAGATGGGGATGCGTGAGAACGCCAATGGGCGCGACCTGAACCGCGACTTCATCAAGGTGGAGGAGGCGGAGACGGCGGCCCTCGTGCGGTTCTTCAACGAGTGGGACCCGGCGGTGTTCATGGACTGCCACATCACCAACGGCTCGCTGCACCGCTACCTGGTTACATATGCGGGGCCCAAGGGCCCGGCGACGGATGCGGGTATCGAGCGCCTGAGCCGCGAGCGGATGCTGCCGGAGATCGGCGCGGCGTTCACGAAGGCGACGGGGTGGAACGCCTTCTGGTATGGCTCGTTCGGCAACGCCTTCGCGGAGGAGGCCACGAAGCGCGAGCGGTGGGGCACGTTTCCTGCCGAGGCCCGTTTCGGGACCACGTATGTGGGCCTGCGGAACCGGCTGAGCATTCTGGTGGAGACGTACACGTACGCGCCGTTCAAGGACCGCGTGGAGGGGACGCGGCAGTTTGTGCGCAGTGCGCTGGAGTGGACGGCGGCGAACGCGGCGGCGGTGCGGAGCACACTGAGCGCGGCGGACGCGGCGCGGCCCGCGAAACTCGCCCTGCGGACGAAGGCCACCGCGTGGCCGGAGAAGGTGAAGATTCTCGGCTACGAGGAGCGGATTGAGGGAGGGCGGCCGATGAGCACGGGTGTGGAGAAGACCTACGAGTGCGAGTTGTGGGACAAGTTTGAGGCGACGCGAGAGGCGGACTTGCCCGGCGGGGGCAAGGGCGGATATCTGATTCCGGTGCCGCGCGGCGGCGAGCCAGAAGGGACGGGAACAACCGCGAAGGGCGCAAAGGACACGAAGGGAACACAGGGGGCACCGGGACCGAAGGGCACGGACGGCGAGAGGAGTGAACGCGCGGCGGTGGAGAGAATCGTGGCGAAACTGCGGCAGCACGGCATCGAGGTGCGACCGATCACGCGGGCGGGCGAGGTGGAGGTGAGCGTGCCGGTGGTGAAGAGCGTGGAGCAGGCGAGCCGCGCGTTTCAGGGCCACGTGATCGCGAAGGTGGATGTGGAGCGTGTGAAGCGGCGGGTGAAGATCGAGGGCGCGGCGGGTGGCGGCGCGACCGCGGCACCTCCTAGGGCGGGTGAGCCCGGTCGGGCAGGTGTGCCTGGTGCGGCGGACGTCCCGTCCGCCCAGCCCGTGTGCTGGTTCGTTCCGCTGGACCAGCCGCTCGGCCGCCTCGCGGCGTATCTCTTGGAGCCGGAGTGCGAGGATGGCCTGGCGGCGTGGAACGGGTATGACGAGTGGCTGAAGGTGGGGGGCGAGGTGGGGGTGTGGGGTGTTGCCAAGTGGCCTTGACTCGCGCGAGGAGTGCGAAGCCGTGGCTGGCCGAGTTCACGCCGCGTCGCGTGTTTCTTCGACGAGCGCCGCCACTTCGGCACGCAACGCCGGCACGTGGTTGGTGGCGATGTCGAAGACCACGTCGGGCATGACCATGTAGTAGCCGTGCGCGAGGATGTTGCGGAACGCCACGATCCGATCCGGGGTGGTGAATCGCGCCATCCACTCGGGCCTGAGCCTGCGGAGGTGGTTCATAGCTTCACCGATGTTGAGCAGTTGCCGCTCGACGGCGGAGCGCTTTTCAATGCTCTCGGCGTAAGCGACGAAGTCGATGCCGTGCAGCATGGTGTTGATCGCGTCGGCGGCGGCCAGAATGTCGGCGAGGAACGCTCGCGGGTCACGCCGCGGCATACACGGGCACCTTGGTGCGTTCGACGCTGGCGAGCACGATGGGGTTCTGGATCGCGCCCACCTCCACAAGATCGACCTTCGTGCCGAGTGTGTCCTGCAAGGCAAAGAGGAGTCCGAAGTACTGGTCGGCGCGGCTGCCCGTGGGCGGCGGGCCAAACTCAACGTAGAAATCGAAGTCCGAGCGACCCGGCTCAAAGCCTGCGCCGCCGTCCGCCGCGCTGGAAGCCGCCGAGCCGAACAGAAATAACCGCAGCACGCCGAAGCGACGGCAGTGGGCATCGATTGCCGGCTGGTGGGAATCACCGGAGAAACCACTGAAAAGGGGTGAAGGTGGCATGGGCGCGGCTCCGCAGACTCGGCGAATGGTAGAGGGATGCTGGCTTCGTGTCCGAGCGGCGTGCTTGCTCAATCCCAACACTCGCCGGGCGAAGCGAGCACGCGTCGCACGGCCGCTTCGATGCCGGGCACGCCGATGGAAAGCACTCGCGAACTCTTGCAACGGTCATTGAAGGAGCCGCTCGGCTCGGCCAAGTCGAGGAAGAACCACAGGGCTCGCTCCAGCACCACGTCCTCGTGCCACGCAGTCATCACGAGGTCATTCGGCGAGCGGTGTCCATCAATCTGTTGGATGACGACTGTCTCGTCGAACACATCATGAAGCAGGCTGCACGCCGCGCCCCACGCGCACATGTAGCAGCAGTCTCGGTCCAGAAACGCACTGGCCAAGACCGAGGCATCGTTCACCGTCACGACCTCACGCTGCACGGCGATGAAGAGTTTGTGGCAGCCGTCGATCTCCGAGGCCGAGGCCGCGGCCGCGGCCGTCTCGAAGTCGGGAACGCCCGCGACCAAGAGGGGATACCGGCGTTGGCAACGGTCTGTTGTGCCAAGCGGCACCCACGTTGGATGAGCCCGGCCATCCACGCTCAAAACTCCGCCTGCTTGGGCGCCCGGGGGAACGGGATCACATCGCGCACGTTCTGCATCCCGGTCAAAAACATCATCGCCCGCTCGAAGCCCAGGCCGAAGCCCGCGTGCGGCACCGTGCCGTAGCGGCGCAGGTCGCGGTACCACCAGTATTCCTTGATGGGCAGGCCCATCTCGTTGATGCGGCTGTCGAGCACATCCAGCCGCTCCTCGCGCTGGCTGCCGCCGATGATCTCGCCCACGCCGGGCACCAGCACGTCCATCGCGGCCACGGTGTCGGCCCCCCCCGGCGCTCCGTCTGTGCCGGAAGCGTTCACACGCATGTAGAAGGCCTTGATGGACTTGGGGTAGTTCATCAGGACCACCGGCTGCTTGAAGTGCTGCTCGGTGAGGTAGCGCTCGTGCTCGCTCTGCAGGTCTTTGCCCCAGGAGATGGGGTACTCGAACTTCACCTTCCAGCTCGCCGCGGCATCGGTGAGAATCTTCACGCCTTCGGTGT
>CAZNEU010000198.1:0-2451 GCA_964571915.1 uncultured Phycisphaeraceae bacterium | reverse complement strand
GCCGAAGCGGTTCTTGACCGCGCGCACGATGCGGTGGGCGTGGTGGCGGTCGCCCTCAAAGTAGAGGACGGCATCCACAAGGTGCTCCAACATGCGGGGGCCGGCGAGTTGGCCGTCCTTCGTAACGTGGCCCACGAGAATGACGGCGACGCCCGCGGCCTTCGCAAGATAGACCAGTTCGGCGCAGCAGCGGCGCAGTTGCGTGAGCGAGCCGGGGAAGGCCTCGAGGTCAGCCTTGTAGACCATCTGCACGGAGTCGATGATGAGGACGGGCGGCTTGGCGGGGTCGGCATCGGCCAGCACCCGCGCGGCCTGCTCGGTGATGCGGTTGAGCGAAGTCTCTGCGAGAAGGAAGAGGTCGGGCAGGTCGGCCGCGCTGGGTGCGGTCTTTGTGAGCCGCAGGTGTGGGTGCGTGGCGGTGGGTACTGAATCTTGAGTCCTGAGTCCTGAGTCCTGGGTCCTGGGTCCCTCTGGCTGTCCCCTGTCCCCTGTCACCTGTCCCCTCTCGCCGATCAACCTCGACGCACGCAACTTCACCTGCTGGGCACTCTCCTCGCTGGAGACATACAGCGTGCGGTGGCCGCGTGCGGCCAGGGCCTGCGCGGCCTGGAGCAGGAGTGTGCTCTTGCCGATGCCGGGGTCGCCGCCGAGAAGAATGGCGGACGCGGGGACGATGCCGCCGCCGAGCACGCGGTCAAACTCCGCGATGCCGGTGGCGATGCGGATGCTGGCGCCCGTGGTCTCGATCGCGCCGATGGGGAGCGCGGGCGAGGCGGGGATGAGGGGCTCCATGAGGGCGATGTCGCGGCCGCCGCCGGAAGCGCGTGCTTTGCCGGGTACACCCTCGGGGCCGTCGTTGGCCTCGGCGACCGCCGCGGCATGAACGAAGGCCCGCGCGGCGGCGGCGCGAGGATCGACCCTGGATTTGGGCTCGACGCGCTGGGCTTCAAGGGCATCCCACGCGCCGCAGTCCGGGCACTTGCCCATCCACTTGGTTTGCAGCCCGCCGCAGGCCTTGCAGGCGAAGAATGTGCGTGGTTTGGCCATCGTAAGGGATCATACCGGCAGGACGGGTTGCCCGTGCGGGCGGCCAGCAGGGCCGCGGGCGGGGGGGGCGGCCGGCGAGGTGTCCCCACGGGGCCGGATGCGGCAATAATCATGTGGCTGGCAACGTTGAACATGTACCGCCGGGCCGGGCCGCGTGAGCCGGGGTGTGCGGGCAACCCTTTGGAGGTCGATCATGAACTGGGGCATCATCAGGCGTTCGTGTTCCGCGGTGATTCTCGGGTGCAGCGTGCTGGGTGCCGCGGGCGTGGCCACGGCCCAGAGCCCACCGCCCGGCCCGACCGCGCCGCCGGTGGGCGCGGCCATTGTGGAGAACGCGGCCCGCGAGATGCGGGAGGTGGCGGCTCGCGCCTGCAACGCGATGGGAGAACTGGCCCGCGCGGGCACGGCCCGGCTGATCCAGATGAAGCGCGACGGCAAGAGCGCGGAGGAGATCAGGGCGGCGGGCCGCGCGATTGTGGAGAACCTGACAGGGATCGCGTCGGCTGCGCGGGAACGGATCGGGGCCATCCGCGAGCGTGCCGCGGCGGCGCTGCGGCAGGCGGGCGCGGGCGAGGCGATGTTCCGGCGGTTGAACGAGGCGGCCGAGCGGAACCTGCGCGCGATCGGCGATTGCCTGAAGATCACGTCAGCCCACATCGTGCGGACGGTGCATTGGCTGACCGGACGCAACACCGGCGGCGGTGGCGACGAGGCCTGAGCACCGGCGGGCTGCATCGCGCTGAGCGCAAGGAACTTTCCTGTATCCCCCCGGCCCCGCGGCCGGGGGTTTTTGTTGCCGACGCACAAGCCCCACTCGGAGGGTGGGGGTACCCAAGCCGGGGGCACGGCCCGTACCATGCGGCAGCGGCCCCACCGCCGCGGCACCGCATGGATGCACCCGCTCCCGATCAGCCCGCGATGTTGAAACCGGCCCGGCGCGTCCGCCGCCGGGGCGTGTGGCTGACCGTGGTGCTGGTGCTGATCGCGGCGGTGGCGGGCCTGTGGCACTCGGCGACGCGGGGGGTGATTGCGCGGGCGATCGTGGCCTCGGCGGTGCGCGAGGCGAGCGGGTGCGAGACGAGGGTGCGTGGTGTGCGTGTGCGGCTGTTTGGCGCGGCGGAGATGGAGGGCTTGTCGCTGCGCGTGCCGGGCGTGGCGGGGCCGGCGGGCGAGGTGTTGCGTGCCGAGCGGGTGGTGGCGGAACTGGACTGGTCGGGGTGGATGCGGGGCGTGATCGTGCCCAGGGCGATCGCGCTGGACCGGCCGGTGTTTCGGGTGAGCCAGAGCGCGGAGGGGATGCTGAACTTCGCGGCGTTGGCCTCGGGCAGGGTGGGCGGTGGAACGGGTGGGGGCGGGGGGGGCTCGGCGCTGCCGCGGCTGAGCGCGACCGCGGCCCGCGTGGAG
>CAZNEU010000197.1:0-6586 GCA_964571915.1 uncultured Phycisphaeraceae bacterium | reverse complement strand
AAGACAGTCGACTACCGGGTGCCGAACGGCTGGGTTCTCCCCATGCTCGCGGCATTCCGCGCGAACGTCTCGTGGAACGACGCCCAAAAGAAAATCGACTGGCTTGTGCCGATCGAACGCCTCCTGCCGCTGGTCATCCGGGACCTCGTGCAGGTCTGCATCAATCAGCACAAATCGGGCTTGCCACCAGAAGAGGTCGCTGCGCGGGAGTCGTCCTTCTCGCAGTGCTATGACAAGATTCTCCTGCGGCTCGCCCTTATGGGCAAGGTGAGTCAGGAGAGTTTGGAAGGCAAGTAACGCGCTGGGCGGGGCCGATGGGTTCCGCCCAGTTTTCCACGCATCGTCCTGCCGCCTGCCTCGCCTAGCGCAGGCAACGCACCTCACGCCGCCGGGTTCGAGCCCGTGGCTCCGCCGTCCAAGTGCTGCGTGGGCATGGGGATCGGCCCTTCGGGCGGCGGGCCCTGGTTCAGGTGGTCTTCCGGCCCGCGTTCGATCACATCGCGCATGAAGCGGCCGGGCTTGAACTTCACGCTCTTGCGCTGCGGAACCGCCACACGCTCCAGCGTTTTGGGGTTCTGCGCGTTGCGCGGCTTGCGCGTGCGCACCTCGAACACGCCGAAGTCGCGGAACTCCAGCCGGTGGCCGCGGCACAACTCGTCGATGATCTGGTCCAGAAACGCCTGCGACACGCCCCGCACGAGCGGCTTGGCCAGGCCCGTGCGGTCGCTGACGCGGTCGATGAGTTCTTTCTTGGTCACCGTGTGCATGGGTTCGCTCCAGCGGCCCGAGGCGGGCGTGCGCATCCGGCCTTGGCGCGGCCAGAACGCAGCCGCGCAACACGACCCGCGGCAGGCACGCATCGCCGCGGAAAGACAGAAAGTTCCGGGTTATCACCAACCAGAGAACGCGAGCGATTGAGAAAACCAACCGCACGGGAGGGGGCGAGGCGCGAATGCGCTCGTTTACCCCGGCCAGTGGACAGTATGCACGCGCTCTAAGTGGTTGTCAAATGAGGATTTGCGAAAGGGCCGGCCCAGGTGCAAGCGGAGGCGGATTGCGCCCGCATACGTGTTATTCGGACGCAGAACTTGCGCGACCGTCATGGGCGAGACATCGCTCCATGTTCGTGCGTGAAGCCAGCATGTTCGATGACAATGACCACATTAGAACGGTGCTGGGCGTTCCGCAGGCTCATCCGGTTCGTCCGGCTCCTCCTTCTCCGGGCCGCCCCCGTCGCGGTGGTTTTCCACAGGGCCGGTGGCACGGCCGGGATGGAAGCCGGAGCCCGGCCGCGCTTCTGTGCGCGGTTCGATGAGATTCGGGTCCGGCGCGGCAGAACCGAAGGCGAGCATGGCCGGTGGTGCCGCGGGCGGCGTGGGTGCCACTGCGGGAAACTGCCGGGCCGTGCCCGGCGGCTGAGCCTGCGGCTTGCGCGCCGGCGCGGCGGGGTGCCGATCGTCGTTGGCCCAACTCGGTGCTGTGGCACCCCCATAGTTCTTGAAGCGCGTGGTGTCGGTGTCCCACGTCAAGTTCACCGAGCCGGTGGGGCCGTTGCGCTGCTTGGCGATGATGATCTCGGCGACGCCCGACTTGTCCGGATTCTCACTGTGCCAATCGTGATCGCCGATGTGGTAATACTCCTCGCGGTGCAGGAGGAGCACGACGTCGGCATCCTGCTCCAGCGAGCCCGACTCGCGCAGATCGGAAAGGCGGGGGCGGTTCTGGTCGCGGCTTTCCGGCCCGCGGTTCAACTGGCTGAGACAGATGATGGGAACCTTGAGTTCGCGGGCCAGCGCCTTCACGCCGCGGGAGATGGCCGAGACCTCCACCTGCCGGCTCTCGCGCGCGGAGGCAGGGGCGGTGAGCAACTGGAGATAATCCACCACCAGGGCCTTGACGCTGTGGCGCTGCACCATGCGGCGGGCGCGGGCCCGCAGTTGCAGGAGCGTGAGGCCGGGCGTGTCATCGATGAACATCGGTGCGCGGCCCAGGAACTCGCAGTGGGCCACGATGGCGTTGTGCTCTGGCACGCTGATCGTGCCGCGCCTGATCTTGTCCGAGTCGATGCCCGAATAGGAGGAAAGAAGGCGCTGCACGAGCGAGGCCTTGGACATTTCGAGGCTGAAGACCCCGATGGGGGCGGGCGTGCGCTCGGGGTGGGTCTGGCGCGGGCCGGTGGTGCCCAGAGCGATCTGCTCGGCAAGGTTCAGGGCCAGCGCGGTTTTGCCCATGCTGGGGCGGGCCGCGAGAATGATCATCTCACCGGGCTGGAAGCCACCGAGTTTTTCGTCAAGGTCGTGCAGGCCGCAGCGCACACCGTCGGGCGCGGCACGGCCCTCCTTGATCGCGTCCAGGCGGTCGTACTCGATCTGGATCAGCGTGTGCAGGTCCTGCGGATCGGCGGACATCTCGTCCTGGGCGATCTCGAAGATGCGGGCCTCCGCCGCGTCGATGATGACCGAGGCATCCTCATCACGCGTGCTGCCGGCGTGGTAGGTGTCAAAGAGCACCTGCCCCGCGGCCTCGATGAGACGGCGGAGTTTGTATTTTTCCGCCACGATGCGCGCGAAGTGCGGGGCGTTGGTGGCCACGGGCACCGACGAGGCGAGTTGTTCGAGGTACTCGATGCCGCCGACCTGCTCCAGCGCGCCGCGGTCGGCCAGGTGCTGGCGGATCTGCACGAGATCGCCGGAGTGGAACTTGTCGTAGACGAAGATGAGGGCCTGGTAGATGGCGCCGTGGCGCGAGTCGTAGAAGGCTTCGGGGCCTTTGATGATCTGGATGGCATCGCCGATGACGCGCGGATCGAGCACCATGGCTCCGAGCAAACTCATCTCGGCTTCGAGCGCGCGGGGCGGCTCGCGGTCGAAGAGTTTGCCGATGGGCTCGCGGGGCTGGTTGCTGTTCCACCCGCCCCCCCCGCGATCGCGACGCGGGAAGGGCGCCTCGCCGCTGCCCGCACCCCCAACGCCCCCACCACCGCTCGGGCCGGTGCCAACACCACGGGAGGCGAGTTGGGAGATGAAGTCGTTGGCGATTGGAGCGGGCATTGCACGCACGTTAGCCGCAGGGCTGGGGGTGTTCGCACAAGCGACAGATGTTCCCACGCGAACGCACACGAGCACTGACACCGTGCTGTCAGTGGTTCGGCCCATGATCGGCTCCGCTACCCTCCCCCATGAGCCTGTATCCGGCCGATCCCGCCCGCCTTGCCGCGGCCCTGAGCGGGGCCTGTTCGTTCAAGGGGCTCACGCTGCCCGAGCCGTTGCCCGCGGAGCCGATGGGGCTGGTCTCCATGTGGATGGCTGATGCCGCGGCCACCAAGGCCCAGCCCAATCCCAACGGCATGACCCTGGCCACGATCGACCCCGACGGCGGCGTGTCGGCCCGCGTGGTGCTCTGCCGCGGGCTGGACGTGCAGGACGGCTACCTGGTGTTCTACACCAACCGCACCAGCCGCAAGGGGCGGGCGTTGCTCGCGCACCCGCGCGCGTGCGCCGTGTTCTGGTGGGATGCGCTGGAGCGGCAGGTGCGCATCGAGGGGCCCGTGGTGCCCTCGCCCGAGAGCGAGAGCGATGCGTACTTCGCCTCGCGGCCGGTGCCGAGCCGCGTGGCGGCGTGGGCCAGCGAGCAGAGTTCACGCTTGACCTCGCGGGCAACGCTGGCAGCGAAGAACCGTGAGATGGAGGCGCGCTTTGGCGTGAAGCCGGGCATGAGCGAGGCAGAACTCGCGCGGCTGCACGTGCCGCGCCCGCCGCACTGGGGCGGGTACCGCCTGTGGGCGGAAAAGGTGGAGTTGTGGCTGGGGCACGCCGCGCGGCTGCACGACCGGGGCGTGTGGAGCCGGGAGTTGCGGGCAACCACGCGGGCGGGTGTGCCGGCGTTTGACGGCGGGGCGTGGAGCGCGGGAAGGGTGCAACCCTGAAGGAAGTGACGGAGTGACGGAGTGACGGAGTGACGGAGTGACGGAGTGACGGAGTGGCAAGGCAGCCTTTCCGCCTTCCCACTTCGCGACTCAGGGACTTCGTCACTCCGTCACTTCGCCTACACGTCGAGGTTCTTGACCTCCAGCGCGTGCTCTTCGATGAACTTGCGGCGTTCCTCCACGTTCTCGCCCATGAGGATGGAGAAGAGTGATTCGGCCTGACTGGCCACGTCCCATGTCACGCGCATGAACGTGCGCTTGCCGGGGTCCATGGTGGTTTCCCAGAGTTGCTCGGCGTCCATCTCGCCCAGCCCCTTGAAACGCTTGATCTCCAGGCCGCGGCGGCCGACGGCGTGGAGCGAATCGAGAATGCCGGGGAGGCTGGCCACCTCCACCATGTTGCCGACGGGCTCGTGCGTGTCGGCCGCGATGCCGCCGCCGGCGGGTGCATCGGTGTCGGGCTCGTCGCCGGGGGCATCAGCCTCGGCCTTCGTGCCTTCGTGCCGGAGTTTACCCGCCGTGGCGGGTGCCTCCGTGCCTTCGGTCAACAGTTCCCACGCGAACTTGGTGGGCACCTTCTCGCCGCTGTCGGTCTGGTGCTGCACCAGCGAGTAGTCCTCGATGGAGAGGCCGTTCCTGGTGAGTTGCTCGAAGAGGCGTTCGAGTTCGCGGTTCTCGTGCAGTTCGCGCAGGGCCACGGCCCGGCGCGGGTCGAGCGCCGCGGCTGTAACGCCCGTAGCCCCGCCCGCGGCAGTCGTGGGCGCGGGCGCATCTTCGGAAACGGTCTCGATCACCTGCAAGCCGCGCTTGGTGGCGACGGCGCGGGCTTCTTCCTCACTCCACGCGAAGGCCTCGCCGCCAACCCATGTCAGGCGATGCGTCGGCAGGCGGTGGCGCGCGCTCGGGTCGGCCGCGCGTGCGGCCAGCAGATTGGCGAACTTCACGCCGCGACGTTCGGCCACTTCAACGAGTTCGTCGAGCCGGCGCAGCAGGCGGATGGCGCGGGCGAGCACGTCGCCCTCGAGTGTGGTGAGGACCTTGGCGGCGCGGGCGGACGGGTCGACCGCCCCACCGGGTGCTCCACCGGATTCGCCACCGGGCACATCACGGATGATCAACTTGGCGCGGCTCAGGCCCTGCTCGCTGAGCACATCGCCCATGCGGCCTTCGTTGAGCACATACTCCACGCGCTTGGCGGCCTTGCCCTTGCCCCAGGAGAGTTGGTAGAGCGGCGGCTGGGCGATGTAGATGCGGCCGCGCCGGATGAGTTCGGGCATCTGGCGGAAGAAGAAGGTGAGCAGGAGCGTGCGGATGTGGCTGCCGTCCACATCGGCGTCGGTCATGATGACGATGCGGCCGTAGCGGAGTTTGGAGATGTCAAACTCCGGGCCGATGCCGCAGCGCAGAGCCGAGATGAGCGTGCGGATTTCCTCGAAGGCCAGCACCTTGTCGAGGCGGGCTTTTTCGACGTTGAGGAGTTTGCCGCGCAGGGGCAGGATGGCCTGTGTCTCGACATTGCGGCCCTGGGTGGCGCTGCCGCCGGCCGAATCACCCTCGACGATGTAGAGTTCGGACCGCTCCACATCCTTGGTCTTGCAGTCGCGGAGTTTGTGGGGCATGGAGCCCGAATCCAGCGCGCTCTTGCGGCGCGTGAGTTCGCGGGCCTTGCGGGCGGCCTCGCGGGCCTGGGCCGCCACGATGCCCTTGAGGCAGAGGCGTTTGGCCTCGACGGGGTGCTCTTCCAGCCATGATTCCAGCCGCTCGCTGACGGCCGCGGCCACGAACGTCTCGATCTCCGGGTTGAGGAGTTTCTCTTTGGGCTGGTTGTTGAACGTGGGGTTGGAGAGTTTCACCGACACGATGGCGACAAGGCCTTCACGCAGGTCCTCGCCGCTGGGGGCCGGGTCTTTCTCTTTGAGGATGCCCGCCTTTTTCGCGTAGGCGTTCATGGCCCGCGTGAGGGCCACCTTGAAGCCCTGCGCGTGCGTGCCGCCGTCGGCGTTGTTGATGTTGTTGGCGAAGGCCAGCACGGTTTCGTTGTAGCCGTCGTGGTATTGCAGGGCCACCTCGCACACCTGGGCCTGGGCCACGTCTTCCTTGATGAACCAGACCACATCGCTCACGGCCTGCTTGCCGTGCATGAGGTGCAGCACGTACTCCTTCAGGCCCTCCTTGGCGCGGAAGGTCTCGGAGCGGGGCTTGCCGTCCGGGCCCACGCGCTCGTCGGTGAGTTTGATCGAGATGCCGGGGTTGAGGTAACTCAACTCGCGCAGGCGGGCCACCATGGTGGCGTAGTCGAAGGTGGTTACGGGGAAAATCTCGGGGTCGGGGCTGAACGTGACCTTGGTGCCGGTCTTGAAGGGGGCATCATCCGGGATGGTGCCGATCACCTTGAGGGGCTCGGTGGTCTTGCCGCGCTCGAAGGTGATGGTGTGAATCTTGCCGTCGCGATAGACCTCGCACTCCAGCCATTCGCTGAGGGCATTCACGCACGAGACGCCAACGCCGTGCAGGCCGCCGGAGACTTTGTACGCGCTGGCGCCCCCCTCGTTCTCGAACTTGCCGCCCGCGTGCAGCACCGTCATGGCGATCTCGACGGCGGGCTTGCCGTCGTAGGCGGGGTTGGGGTCCTTCTTGCGTTCCACCGGGATGCCGCGGCCG
>CAZNEU010000196.1:0-4829 GCA_964571915.1 uncultured Phycisphaeraceae bacterium | reverse complement strand
TGGGGGCGGTGTTGCTGGTCTTGGGCGTGCTGTGGGACCGGGCACGCGGCCGGAGTCGCTGCCCGAAATGCTGGTACGACCTTGCGGGGCTTGCGACCGACGCGAGCCGATTCCCGCTGACGTGCCCGGAGTGCGGGCGAGTCGTGCGCAGCATCAGGCACACCCAACGATCGCGCCGGAGCGTGGCGGTTCTGCTTGCGGGAGTCCTTCTGCTCGGCATGGCCTACGCGGCCGGGCGGGGGCGCGAGTTGAGGCAGCACGGCGCGGTGTGCCTCGTGCCGACGGAGTTGCTGCTGTTGCTTGTGGATGAGCAAAGCCTGGTGGCGGGCCGCATGCCCGCCACGACGAGCGTGATGCCCGGACGGATTATGAAAGAGCTGGTCCGCCGGGCCGAAGCCAAGGTGCTTAGCCCTTCGTTGTGCGACCGCATCGCCCAACGCATTTTGATGGTGGCCCCGGTGGACCTGCTTCTGCCCCACCGACCGCGGTGGCCCGTGGGCGTGCCGCTCTGGCTGGAACCGAGCACCTTCGTGCCCAGTTTCGCCGAGCCCTTCGCGACGGGCCACGTGCGCATCGCCGGACCTGCGGATGCACCATCGCCCCGCGAACGGGCGCGGGGGTGGCCCGTGTTGCACCTGCTGGGCTTGTGGAGAGCGCGCGGCGCGGACCTGCGCCCGACGGCTCCGCTACCACCGGACGGTCGGCTCGGGCTTGAGGTGGAACTGGTGGAACGAGCGGGAGTGACCGGCTCGCGGCGCGTGGTCGCGAAGCGGTCGATCGTGCTGGCTGTGCAGCCGGTGCGCGGGGCCGTGGAGGTCATTCGGCCTCGCGCCGATCCTGTGATGGACGCGTTGTTGGCCGATTGTCGCGCCGTGCTCAGGCTGAGCCGGGAGGCTGCGAGCTTGAGCGTCGAACGCCGCGAGTCGAACATCGCTCAGCGGGGCGGGTCGCTGGGGGTGCCGGTGGGCATACCCCAGAGGAGAGGGGATGCCGTGGGACTTCGGCTGGACGTGCTGTGCGACGGCATCGTGATCGCCACGTGCGCGACGTGGCGCGATCACGGGTGGGCGGGCACGCTCGACCCGGCGGTGTGGTCGGAAGGCGTGGGTGATGCACTCGCCGCGGCGGCGGGCACGACATGGACGCTGCGCATCACGGGCGATGCCGAGATCGCCCTGCGCGATGCGACGGCAACAACATACTGGGACGGGACCGTGGAGATCCCGCTTACCGTGGTGCGGAAGTAGCGGCCAACGCGCCCACGGGGCGCACAAGCCCTCCCTCACGGTCGGGCTGCATGTCCTCACGCCACGGTCACGCTCTTGTCCAGGTACACATCCTGCACCGCGTTGAGCAGCGCCACACCATCCTTCAGCGGCTTCTGGAAGGCCTTGCGGCCGGAGATGAGGCCCATGCCGCCGGCCCGCTTGTTGATCACGGCCGTCGTCACCGCCTCTTCAAGGTCGCCCGCGCCCTTGCTCTCTCCGCCCGAGTTGATCAGCGGCACACGGCCCATGTAGTTGTTGAGAATCTGGTAGCGGCACAGGTCGATCGGGTGCCCGCCCTTGCCCGCCTCGTCGCTGCCGCACAACTGCGTGTACACCCGCTTGTCCCACTTGCCGTAGGCCGAGCCCCCCCCACCACCCGTGTTCACGGCCGCGTAGCCGCCGTTGTTCACGGGGAGTTTCTGCTTCACGATGTTGGCCTTGATCGTGGCGCCCAGGTGGTTCGCCTGGCCCGTGAGGTCCGCCGAAGAGTGGTAGTCGGTACTCTTGCCGTCGGCCCCCTTGATCTTGAAACTCGGCGAGCGTGTGTAGCACCACAGCACCGCCACCAGGCCCAGGGCGTGGGCCTCCTCGAACATG
This sequence comes from uncultured Phycisphaeraceae bacterium, assembly GCA_964571915.1. Taxonomy (GTDB): domain Bacteria; phylum Planctomycetota; class Phycisphaerae; order Phycisphaerales; family UBA1924; genus JAEUIX01. The sequence continues at coordinate 2,964 of CAZNEU010000196.1, read as the reverse complement.
TCGCTCACATACGCGATCTCGTCGCGGGCCGAATCGTTGCCGAAGTAGATCGTGGCCCCCACCGCGATCGCCCCCATCTCGTAGCACTGGCGGATCGAGCCGAAGTACGACTGCCTGTGTACGTTGGGGCAGGTGAGCATCTCGTTGTGGTTGAACTTCACGAGAAACGGAATCTTGTGGGCCCACTTGCGGGCGCACGCCCCCAGCACGCCCAGCGTGCTGGCCACGGCGTTGCAGCCCCCCTCGTACGCCAGTTTGATGATGTTCTCGGGGTCGAAGTACGCCGGGTTGGGGGCGAAACTGGCGCCGGCCGAGTGCTCGATGCCCTGATCGACCGGGAGAATGCTGACGTACCCCGTGCCCGCCAGGCGGCCGGTGTTCAGCAGCGCCTGAAAGTTCCGCAAGGTCGGCACGTTGCGGTCGCTCTGCGAAAACACACGGTCAACAAAATCCGGCCCCGGCAGGTAGAGCGCGCTCTTGGACACCGTCTTGCTCTCGTGGTTCAGCAGGCTGTCGGCCGCGCCGCCGAGCAGGGCACGAACGTTGGTAGACGGCTTGGCTTCGACGAACATGCGCGAACCTCCGAGGAACAGGGGGTGGGGGCGGGCTGGGGGCAGGCGAGCAAATGGCAAAGGGCAAAGGGCAAAGGGCAAATCGTGAGAGAAAGACACCAACCGACACCGAAGCTCTGCCCGCTCAAGCGGGTGGCCCGGCATCCTCACATGATACCAGAACACGCGGCACGCCCCGCACGGCGGAAACCCACACTCTCCCCCGCACAGACCCACCTCACGCCCCACCCGTCGGGGCCTGTTCGGGTGCGTTAGTGCATCCGAAACGCGCCGCGGCCCGATGCCAACACTCCTCGGAGCCCGACTCCATGCCGCCCTGCAACCCCGCCCAGCCCACGACCGGCCACCCGCCGCGACGCGCTGCGCGCATCGCCGCGGGCTTCGGTCTGGTCGCGGCCATCGGCGCGGCAGCGGCCCTCTTCACACTCCGTAGCAGCGAGCCCGTCGCTCGCCTGCGCCAGTGGGCCGCGAGCGTGGCGAGCGCACCCTCCTCTCCACCGGCCACCAACCCCGCCGCCGAACGCGCCTGGCAATCCGCACTCACCGATGCCGCCACCACCGATGCTGCGGCGATCGAAGAATCCGCCGCCAGCGTTGATGCCTTCTTCGATGAGGTCGCCCTCAAGGGCATCGGCCCGTTCCTCGCCGAGTTCAGCGGACCTATCGACTCCGCCACGTTCGCGTGGGGCTGGGCCGCGGACCATCTGCACGCCAGCAGGGACAGCGCCCGCATCGACCGGCGCGTGCGCACCGCCGCTCGCGAACACCTCGGGCTGCCGGACGGCCTCGGCCGCGCCATCGCCTCCGCCACGGAGCGTTTCGACCTGCTCATGGCGCAGAACGACGCGACCCTTCGCCCCCGCCTGATCGCCGTGCTGGACGGGCGCGGCGTGGTGCTCGACGCAATCACCGCCCTCGCCCTGCAGGCCGATGCCCGCACACGCGCTGGGGAGGCCGCACGCCGCGTGCTCCTTCAGGATGCCGCGCAAGACTTCGGCCTGCGCATGGCCGGCAAGGAGGGGCTGATCCTCCTCCTGCAAACCCGCGTAGCGTGGTCGATCGGTCAGCGGGCTGCCAGCGCGCTCGCGGCCCGCACGGGCCTGTTCACCGCCGGGGCCGCGTGCGCCGGTGCCACCGCCGCCACGGGTCCGCCCGGGTGGGTTGTGGCCGGCGGTGAAATCGCCGCGACGATCGCGCTCGACCTGGCACTCTCGGCCATCCTCGAACGCCGGGCCGCGGGCGACTTGCGCACCGCCATCAACGACCTGCGCGAACAGACCAAGGCCGAACTGCGCTCGCTCCTGGGTGCCCAGACGCGCCACCTGCGCCAGGAGCGCGGCACGCTTCTGGGCCGCGCTGCGAACCTCCAAGGGGGTGGCGCATGATCGCCCCTCTTCGCGTTCGCGTGGCCTGCCTCGGCGCGTGCGTGGTGCTCGCCCTCTCCGCCCCCGCGCACGCGGGCATCGGCAGCGAACTGGCCGAATGGCTCGCGCGCCAGGGCGCGACGTACGCCGACGACCTGGCGGGCAAAGGGGCAGGCGCGCTCGCCCGCGAACTGGATGACCTCGCCGCCAAGGCCGGTTCCGAAGCCGTCGAACACATGGTGAAACGCGGCGGTCCGGGCGCACTCACGCTCGTCCGCGAACTGGGCGAGCAGGCACCCAACGCCGCGCGCCTCATCGCCGCCAACGGCGAGGCCGGCACACTCGTGATTCGCCAGGGTGGCCGCGCCGCGGTGGAGGCGTTCGTTGCCCACGGCGATGGTGCCGTGCGCGTGCTCGCCACGCACGGGCCTAAAGAAGGCCCGCGACTCCTCACGCTCTATGGCCCGGCGCTCACCGAGCGGGCCGCAAGGATCGCGCCGCAGCAGCAGGCCGTGCTGCGGGCGCTCGCCCCGCAACTGGAGCAGGCCGCGCCCGCCGTGCAGGCCACTTTCCGCGAGCAACTGACCAAGGGCGGAGACGACTTTGTGCAATGGGTGGGCAAGCGCTGGAAGCCCCTGGGTGCCGCGGCACTGCTCACCGTGGGCACGCTCACGGCGTACAAGGTGGGCGACGGGCTGAGCGCGGCGATGCCCAACCCGGCCACGAATCCCGGCGCGTTCCTGGTGTGGTCGCTGCCGCTGCTGGCCATCGCGCTGATCGTGGCGGGGGCGTGGGTAATGCGGGGAGCGCTGCGGGAGTGGCTCAGGGCGCGCCGGGCCACAACGCCGCGTACAATGGGCTGAAGCGAGATGCACCATGTCGGCACTGCCCAGCCCCGAGCCTCCATCGTCGCGCCTGCCGCTAGGCTTCCGCCCGGGCCGGCCTGCGGGCGAACTCATCCCGCCCGACAGCGTGCTGGCGCCGTTCATCTCGGTGGATCCTGCCCGCGTCTCCGGCGAGCCATGCTT
>CAZNEU010000195.1:0-7959 GCA_964571915.1 uncultured Phycisphaeraceae bacterium | reverse complement strand
CCGGGTTGATCATCGGCAACTACCAGTACCGCGGCGCGGCGGATATTTCACCGTTCCTGGAAGACCTTGACTCGACGGTCGCGATCACTGTGGATGGTCTGTGGACGGTCCAGGACTACAACCACAAGATCGGCGCCAACGTGCTGACGGCGGACATGAGCGTGAACTGGTTCCGCGACGACGGCCAGATCGCCAGCCTCCTGGCGATGGATTCACGCGATGCCACGGCGGCGACGCGTGTGCTGGAGGCGTGGCGCACGCTGGACCGTGCGGGCCGGCGTGGCGGCACGCCTGCACCGCCCGGCGGCCCCGGCGGCAACGCGCAGTAGGGCTCCTGGGGCAACCAAAGAAAGCGCTCGTTTGGTGCGGGCGCGTTTTGCGCGTGTGCGTGAAACGGGTTTGCCTGCGCGTCAGGCGGCCGGTGTCAGGCCCAGCAGATGCACGAGGTGTTCATGCACCTGCGTGTTGTCGAGGAACGCGGGCCACGTATCGGCCGCGGCACCGAGGGCGAGTTGGTCTACATGGTCGGCGGTGTGGTGGGGTGAGACAAAGGCCACGCCAAAGCGATTGGCGAGCACGCTGCCGAGCGTGCAGGTGGGGGTTGCGCGTTCGGTGAACGGCTCCCGTATTGCGCCCGCGAAGGACCCTGCGAGGAGATAGTTCGCCACGCGGCCAAACTCGAACCCGAAGTGATCCATCACCAGCAGTTCCATGCGGTGTGCCAAGGCCTCCGATAGATGTGGCGTAACGTGCTTGTCGGGGGGCGGCGGGAAACCCTCAAGGTGCGCGAAGAGCCACTCGAACGAATGACGCCCGGTGGCGAGGAGGCCTAGCCCCTCGAAACTGGGCTTGCCATAGACCGTGAGGCCGGGGTTGGCGGTGCCGTGGTCGGTGGTGGCGATGAGCAGCGTGTCGGTGCGGGCGAGCGTGAACTCCGCGGCCAGCGCCAGCGTGCGGTCGAACTCGAGTTGCTCGGCGAGGAGCGAGCAGGCATCGTTGGCGTGCGCGGCGTGGTCAACGCGTCCCGCCTCGATCTGCAGGACGAAGCCGTCGGGCCCGTCGGCCAGGGCCGCGATGGCGAAGCGGGCCATCTCTTCGAGTGTGGGTTGCGTGGGCGGCCGGTCCAGCACCATGCGGAGGTGGTCGGCATCGAACGTGCCGATGAGGCGCTGGCGCGCCAGCGATGCCGGATCGAGTGCCAGCAGTTCGGCCCGTGAGTGGATGTGCCGCAGGGCGGCGTTGCCGGCGGTGAGCGCGGCGGGCACGAACGCGCTCCCGCCGCCCAGGGCGAGATCGAGCGGAGACTCAACCAGCACGCGCCCGATGTCGCCTTGCAGGTCGCGGCTGGGGCAGGAGGCGTAAAAGCCCGCGGGCGTGGCGTGGGTGATGGTGGTGGTGGTGGCAATACCCACACGCCGGCCGGACTCTTTGGCGCGGATCAGGAGGGGGCGCAGGATTCGGCCGTCGGGCGCGATGCACAGAGCGCCGTTGTTGTGCTTGACCCCGGTGCTCCACGCGGCGGCGGCGGCGGCGGAATCGGTTACGATCGAATCGGCGGCGTGGGTGGAAACCAGCGAGCGGCGAGCCGCGCTGGCGGTCGCCAGGCGCGTCCAGTGGCTGGCTTTGCCCGTGGTGTGGCGCAGGAAATGATCCGCCAGAGAGAACGTGCCGGCCGAGCAGCCGTCTGATACGAGGAAAATCAGGTTCTTGACGCTGCCCGCACCGGACCGGATCGCGGCGGGGGCCATGGCCCCGGCGCGCGCCAGCGCCGAGGTCGCCCCTCCTGCGGCCGCGAGCCCCACGAGCGCCGCACCGGAGGTGAGGACTTGGCGCCGCGAAAAGCCGGCGGGAACGTGCTCGTGGGGTTCAAGGTTCATGGACGGCCGGGGGTGGAGGGCTGGACGCAAGGGGGTTCAGAAGGCGAGCGAGCCGCCGAACCAGACGAAGCCGGCGGGCTGGGTGCGGACCTCGGTGAGGTTGACGCCGGTGGAAGTATCTGTGCGGAACTGCTGGTAGACGATCGCCCCGCCGCGAAGATTCAGTTCAATCTGGCCGGTGGGTTTCCAGGCGAACCCGATGCCGACGGGTGCGCGGCGGTCGCGGACGATGCCGCTGATGTTGGGGCCGGTGTCGTCGAGGCGGTACTCGCGGGCCTCGTACTCGGCGAAGGCCTCGAAGGTCCAGTGGTCGTTGATGGTGTAGGTGAGGGCCCCGCCCAGGCCGCGCGTGGTGAGGCGGACCTTGTCGGTGATCTGCCACTCGACGGCGATGAGGGGGAAGAACAGGGCGTTCTTCTCCAGGCGGGTCTTGGCGATGATGCCGAAGGAGAGGGCGAAGGTGTCGGTGAAGGCGTAGCGAGCGCCAACCAGGCCGCCGCCGGTGAAGGCATCGCCGAAGTCAGCATCGCGTTCGGCGCTGAACTCAACGATGCCGCCGAAGAAGTACGACCACTCGTCGTCGAGTTCGTGCGTGGCGGTGGGGGCCAGGCGCACCTGGTGCATCTCGTGGAAGGGTCGGGCCGTGCCCGGGATGATGGTCGTGGCGCCGCGGAAGTTGTACCAGGAGGCCTCTTCGGAGAAGTCCACATCCACGCGCCAGTTCTCGGCCGGGCTGGCGGTGAGGTTCAGAGAGGCCCCGGCCCGATACACCGCGACGCTGCCGGGGTTGTCGCGCAGGTCGGACTGGAAGGTGATGTTGCCGTTGGCCCGGAGCGTGAAATCGACACCGTCGATCAGGCCCTGTTTGGCGGTGTGCGTCTTGGGGCCTTCCTGGGACAGCGCGGGCGAGGCCGCATGCGTGAGCGGGACCGCGAGCGCGGCCAGTGTGGTGCGGGCGGTGAGCGACATGAAACCTCCGGGGCAAAGCGGGGCGCGGCACGCGGGGCCTGAGCGTAGCGGGGGAGGAGACGGACGTTCTACCCGGGGTTCGCGGCGGGGGCCTGGGCCGGCGCTTCGGGTGCTTCCGGCGGTGCGGCGGGATCGGCCGGGGCCGGGGCCGGGGGCGGCTGTTCCCCTTCGAGTCTTTTCTGGGCGGCGAACTCGCGCTGGGAGAGAAAATCTCGGGCGTTGCCCATGGCACCGATGAACTCGAGGCCCGTGAGGGTCTGGTTGGCGGTGCTGCCGGCGGGGAAGATCTCGGCGGCGACGAGTTCGCGTGTGGCGTAGCGGGGGATGGGCCCGACCGCCCGCATGATGAGGCCGCCGCGGATGCCCAGCACCTGCACGAGGGCCCGGGCCAGCGTGCCGCGCTGCATGGCCATGTTGGGGGGTTCGGCGAAGTCGTGGGCGAGCCAGCCTTCCTGCTTGGCCAGCAGCACGCGCTGGTCGTAGCCGCCGGCAGAGTCGTGGCCGAGGGCGAAGACGAGGATCGCGTGCAGGCCCTCGTCGTTGGCCACGGCGCTGCGCAGGGGCAGGGCGTGCGTGAAGTCGAGGTCGGCGGCGATGTTGTCCGGCGCGTAGTTGGTGTCGAGCGTCTGCTCCACCATGGTGCGTTCGCAGGCGGGCACAACGAGTGCGCCCGCAGCGGCGAGCGCGAGCAAGGTGGTGATGGGGGCGGAACGTGAACGCACAACGGACCCCTTTAGAACGAGAGCGTGGCGCTGAGGAGGAAGAACTGGCGGGCGTGCTTGGTGCTGAGGATGCCCTCGCCGGGGAAGAAGACGCCGTAGCGCGCGGAGACGGCGAGGTCGCTGGTGATGCGGTAGTTGAGGAAGAGATCGACCTCGCCGCCCAGGAACGTGTCGGTGCCGGTGGGCTCGTTGATGCCGCCGCTGGTGGCCTTGCGAAACAGGTAGCCGTCGATGCCGATCTGCACGTCGTCGAAGTCCGCATCGCTGCGCAGCGGGAAGGTGCTGGCCCCCAGGCGCACGCTGATGATGTTGGAGAGGGCGGGCGCGAAGGCCAGCCCGGTGTTGGCGAAGCCCAGGCTGTTGAAGGCGTTGTCGCGCGTGCCCGCGAGGTTGCCGTTCACCGTGTCGCTGGTGTTGACGCGGTCCTGATCGCCGCTGGCAAAGATGGCCTCGAACTGCACGCGACTCTGGTTCTCATCGCGGAAAAGGTACGTGGCGTTGGCACGCCCGGCGTAGGCCTCGATCTTGGAGCGGACCTGCGCGGCGGAGACGGGGTCGGACATGGAGTGTCCGTCCTGCCAGACCAGTTCGCCCGTGTAGATGAGGTTGGGCCCCCAGGCGCCGCTCATGCCCACGCCGTAATACATGGACGAGTACTCGAAGTCGGCGGTGGTCACAGCGCCCGCGGGGACCCGCAGCGACCTGTCGGTGTTGTAGTCCACCATCTTCAGGCCGAAGGCGTAGAACTCGCTCCCGTCTTCGGTGGTGAAGCCCAACTTCAGGCCGTAGTAGCCGCGCAGGGTCTTTTCATCAAACTGCGAGCGCGAGGCGTCGAAATCGACGGTGGTGTTGGGCGTGATGCCCGCGAGGCCCTCGATGGTGAAGACGTTCTGGATCGTGATGGTGGGGCGGATGCTGAGCAGCACCTCCGAGAGGGCGAGCGAGCCGGCCCAGTCCACAAACTGGCGGCCGACCTTGATGTTGAAGTTGTTGTCGATGGCCTCGCCGTGGTACGCGGCGTAGGCCTTGGCGAGGTCGAACTCGTAGACGTAGCGGTCGATGAACGGATCGACCCAGCGGTCGCCGCGCCCGTCGAAACTGTCGCCCGCGGAAAAATCGCGGTGGGGGAAGCGGAGGCGGACGAAGGCGTTGTGAACGCCGTCGATGCTGGCGCGGGCGTACAACTGGGCCTCGTTCACGAAGAGGCGGCGGCTGTTGCCGGTTGAGTCGTTGAGAAAGAGGCCCGTGAAGGTGTAACTGCCGCCGACCTCGAACTGGGTGCGCTCACCCAGCGACAGCGCGGTGTCCACGCGCAGGCGGTAGTCGTCCGCGGATTGAGCCGTGCGGAGCGAGCGTTCAAGGCGGCGCTGGTCCTGCTGGGCGTGGGCCGCGTCCGCGATCGCCAGCACCGAACCGGCGAGCGCCAGGAGGGCGGCGAGGTGGGTGTGGCGGTGTTGATGCCCCGAGCGCACGATCATGCGGCGAAACCCCTTTACCCCGGCCGCGAGCGAGCGGGCCACAGCGGACCAGGCCGGTTGGGGCGGAGTGTACCGTGTTGCGCGGCCGCGGGGGGCGTGCCGGGCGGGTGTGGACAGATGGCCGGACGGGAGCGCCCGCCCGCGATAGGCTGAGCGGCCCGGGCCGGTGCCGGGCGAGGGTGTAGTCCAAGTTTCTGGCGGTAGGGGTGTAGATAGGCATGTAGAGGGCGTAGCCGATTCGGCGAATCGGGGTACCCAAAGCCAACCCCCAGAAACTTGGACTACACCCCCGGGCGAGGCTCCGTGGCGGAACGGCAGACGCAGCGGACTTAAAATCCGCGGCCCGGAAACGGGCATGTGGGTTCGACTCCCACCGGAGCCATTGAAGGAAGGCACGGGGGCACGACGTGCTCCGAGGGGGCTGAGGGTGTCACGGTGCCTGCGCGGCTGCCGGGCCCGGCAGGCAGGGGTGGCCGCCGGGCAGGCTGTTGCGGAACTCCTGCACGGCCTGGCCCGCCCCCATCACCTGGTTGGCGTGGGAGGCCACGATGGTGTGGAGCGTGTTGGACTGGAACTCGGAACTGCCGCGGCAGGCCATCACGTTGCTGGCTCGGCGGGCGATCTGTTCCGCGACCAAGTTCGTGATCACGCCGCTCTGCGCGGCCTGCGCGCTGTAGGCCATGTTGCGGAAAACAGGGTTGATGTCGGCGTTGATCGCCGTAATCGTGGGCGGGGCGAGGCTGAACGTGCCCATCGGTGGCATACCCACAGGCTCGCTGGCCAGTTCCGTGAAGACGGGCCCGCCCGGGGGCTGGGGCACAAACTCCACCTTCTCGAGGCGTGCGTCGGTGGTGTTGTTCGCGCCCGGGTTGTAGGTGATGAGCACCGACTGGCCGGCGGTGGTGAAGCCGCTGAGGATGAGTTTGTTGCCGACGTAGGCTATGCCCACAACCTCGTCGATCATGCCGATGTTGGCCACCGTGCCGCCCACCACCGTGGTGGGCGTGTCGACACCGCCGCCCGTGAGGGGCGCAAAGTCCCCGTTGGCCGACTGGAAGGCCTTGCGGACAAACTGGTTGCGGGGGTCGAGTTCAAGCAGGGCGGACTGATCGTTGAGAGCGCCGAACATGGTGTTGCCGGGTGCCTGGGCGCCGGTGGCGTTGTCGAGCAGGCCGATGCCCACGAACAACGAGCCGCGCGTGGGGGCACCGGCCAACGACGCCGTCTCGCTGCCCGGGAAGACGAAGCGCAGCTCGGGCGGGTTGCTGAAGGTGTCTGCACCGGGGGGCACGCGGAAGATGCCATTCACGAAGCCGTTCTCGGGGGCCATGGTGCCCGCGCGGATGCCGGAGGCGAACACCTCGTTGCCGAGCGTGCCCAGGCCGGTGAAGAAGTACGAGTCGAGGAGCACCGGGCTTGGGCCTGAGTTGTCGACGGATGGGAAGAGGCTGGCGAAGGATTGCGGCGGCTGGATACTGCCGCCGGGAACCTGGTTGAGGTCGAACCGGCTGATGTGCGTGATGGGGAAAAAGTTTGGGTTGTCGGCGATCTCTGTGGCGAGGAAGAACCGACCACCCGGCGAGCCGCCGTTCCAGATGGCCGAGCCGAAGATGGGCAGGTCCACGGTCGGCCCGCCGTACACCAGGCCCAGGGGGTTGCTCTGGTTGCCGAAGAGGTCGCGCTCGATCAGGCGGCCGTTGGCCGCGTCAATAAAGTAGAACGTGGGGCCCATCAGGCTCGTGGAGACCGCGGGCGTGAGGAAGAGCGGGCTCATGGGGCTGAGGCTGGTGCGGAAGGCGTAACTGGCCTGCCCGAAACCCGCCTGCTGCCCCGCGAACTGCGTGAGGAAGCCGCCGATGTTGGCGAAGGCCGGGTCGCCCGCGGTGGCGCCCATGGCCACCTGCAGAATGGACGATTGCAGCAACGCCGCGGCAACGCCGGAATCGACGACTCGCATGGAGTAGCCGAGACTGGCGAAGATGGGGTCAAGGGTCAGGTCGATGAGGCCGGTGATGCCGCCGAGGGCGCCCGGCCCGGGCGATGTGGGGCCGCGCTCGGTGGTCAGGTCGCGGAGGATGGGGTCCTCTGTGGTCAGCCTCGCGCCGCTGCCCGAGACCGCGTTAGGCAGGAAGAGGATGCTGTAGCGAGAGGTGTTGATGCCCGGGTTGTTCGCGAGGATGTTGTTCGTGCTGTCGATGGTCGTGAGCATGTGGATGGTGAGCGTGTCTTCGGGCACGAAGACACCGACGCCGTTCTGGATGCTCGTGCGGCTGAAGCCGATGCCCACGAACTGAGCGTTGGTGATGACGTTGGAGGGGCCGAGGCTGAAGTCGGCGTATATCCCGCTCGGATCAAACTCCGGCGCGAGCGAGGTCATGACGTTCGACCCGTTGAAGTCATCGCGCAGGTCGCTCGCGGCATTGACGAGGAAGTGCGAACGCGCGTCGTACTCCAGCAACAGGGCGTTGTCGCCGGCGATGCCATTGGCCCGTGTGCCGAAGGGGTTGAAGTCGGACATGCTCTGTGGCAGGCGGCCGCCGATGATGAGCGTGCCCCGCTCGGTGATGCCGTCGATGCTCTCCAGCCTCGCCCCCGCGAAGTTGGCAACGGTGGTGGTGGTGCCCAGCGCGGGGTTGAGGCGCACGACCGAGTCGCTGCCGTCCATCATGCGGATGGAGTACAACTGGCGGTCGACCTGGCCCAACCCCCGCAGGTTCGCGGCCGGCCCGCTGCCAAAGTTGGCGATGGTGGTGAAGGTGGTGCTCTGGCCGTTGAGCGTGAGGGAGCGCAGGCGCGTGCCCGTGCCGGTGCGCTCGAGGCGCAGGAACTCCGGGGCGGGGGAGTTGGCGTTCTGCGTGATGGCCTCGCCGATGGTGAAGGCGTTCAGGTCGGCATTGGTGGGGCCGGGCGCGG
>CAZNEU010000194.1:0-3352 GCA_964571915.1 uncultured Phycisphaeraceae bacterium | reverse complement strand
ACGTTCTGAAACAGTCTCTTAGTAGCGAGCAAGCAGTTGCGGCGCGTGGTTGACACGCTGACTCGCCGGGCAGCTCTGTTGCTGGGGAGCTTTCGAGGCGACGGCAAGGGGCGGTTGGCTGCGCTGGCCGCGGAGTTGCGGCGAGCTGGCTATGTGCCGATCGTCTTTGATTGCAAAGGTCCAAAATCACGGAACTTGATGGAAACGGTGTTGGTGCTGTCGGGACTCTCCGCCTTCGTGATCGCGGACATCACCGAGGGGCAGTCGGTCGCGAACGAACTGCGCGGGGTCGGGACAAGCTTCCCGTCGCTTCCCATCCAGATGCTGACCGTTGGCACCGTGCCATACTCAATGAGTGATGACCTGCAGGATCTTCAACAGGTGCTGCCTCGGCGCGTGTTTGGGTCGCTTGAGAAAGCGGTAGCTGCATTGCCGACCGTGGTGCGCGGGCTGGAGCAATGCGCAAGGCGCATCGTTCTTGCCCGCGAAGCTCGCCAAACGAAACCGCCCGATGCACAAACCCAATGATTTCAGGGGTTTGCGAATCGGGCGTTTCGGTAAGCGGAGAGGGGGAGATTCGAACTCCCGAGACAGTTGCCCGTCTACGCGATTTCCAATCGCGTTCCTTCAGCCGCTCGGACACCTCTCCGGCTGATCGGGTTTTCAGGCCCCCAGTGTAGGGCGCACGTCTGCGGCATCCGCACGGCGAGCATCAGTGGTCGTCGTCGCGGAGGCTTCTCACATGACCACGCCGCATCTACCGCCAGCACCGCACCACCACCGCCGGCGGCAGGTTGCGCCACACCACGCGCGAACGCTCCACCCGTGTGAAGTACTCGGGCAGCATGGCGTGGAAGCGCTTGCCCGCGGCGGTGCGCAGGCCGATGGTGTAGGCGAACGTGGCCAGCACGCCGCCGGGCTTGAGCACGCCCACGGTCGCGTCCAGGATCGCGCGTTGCAAGGGCTCGGGGAAGGCGGCCCAGGGCAGGCCGCTGAGCACCACATCCACACCCGGTCCCGGTGTGAAGGCGCGCGTGGCGTGGCCGTCGGTGCGGGGCAGCTCGATGCCCTCCTTGGCACAGAAGGTGGCCACATCGGCCACGCTTCCCTCGTGCAGGTGCAACCGCGGAAAGCGCGAGCGCAGAGCCGCGGCCATGGCGGGGTTGAGTTCGATCGCGAAGACCTTCGCCTGCGGGTGCGCGGCGCGGAGGATGTGGCCCGTGAACGCGCCGGTGCCGGGGCCGTATTCCACCACCACGTCGGCCTTTTCAAGGCCGATGCCGCGGGCCATTTCTTCCGCCAGTGCGCCGCTGCTGGGGGCGATTGCGCCCACCTGCGTGGGGGCACGAAGGAACTGGCGCAGGAAACCGGCGGTGCGAACGGGCGGGTGGGTGATGGTCGCGGTCGTCATGCGCCGAAACTCCTGCACCGAGCGTACCGCCGCGGCACACGGTCTGCCGGATTTCACAGGCCCGGGTCGGCGTCGGCGGGTACACCGTCGAAGGCGACGAGTTCAAGGCCGGTCAGCCGCCACGCGTCGCGCTCGATACGCCAGTGAAACACCCACCACATGCCCGCGGGGAAGCCGGTGGCATCGTGCGTGGCCTGGAGGCGGAACTGCGTGCGCCCCACGCCGGGGCCGTCAATGGTGGCCTGCACGCGGCTGACGCTGGCGGCCTTGCCGCGCAGGGCGTAGCGGCCGGCCATGTCGGCCTTCACGCGGGCCACGATCTGGGCGCGGTCAAGGCGTGTGCGCGAGCCCAGCACCCGGAGTGAGACCTTCTCCGCGAGGAACGATTCGAGAGTGGCGTGGTCGGCGCGAGCGGTGGCCGCGACCACCCGGCGAGCGGACCAGGTGATCTGCTCGCGCGGGGTTTCGATCAAGAGGCTCAGGAGCGTGAGGCCGCCGGTGAGGCACAAGCCCCCGAGGGCGACCGCCACCGCGGCGAGGGGCTTGCCGCGCTGGATCAGGAGCCACGCGCCGAAGAGTGTGCCGAGGACCAGTGCCCCTGCGAGCGGCCAGGGGAACTCCAGCAGATATGCCTCCCACATCGGCGGCGACGAGAGCGCGGCAGGGTCCGGGGCGATGAGTTGTGCGAGTGTGAGCGGCACGGGGCATTGTTGACCAGTGCTTCACACGCCCCATACGGAGTGTGGGGGTACCCGAGCAAGGCAAGAACCCACTCGGAGAGTGGGGGTACCCGAGCAAGGCAAGGACCCACTCGGAGAGTGGGGGTACCCGAGCAAGGCAAAGGCCCACACGGAGTGTGGGGGTACCCAAGCAAGGCAAAGACCCACGCGGAGTGTGGGGGTACCCGAGCAAGGCAAAGACCCACACGGAGTGTGGGGGTACCCAAGGCACTCACGCCGCGTCGAGGAGCACCTTGATCTGGCCCTGCTTGGCGGCCTCGAGCGCGGCCAGGGTGTCCTCAAACTTGCTGCGGCGGGTGATGAGGGGCAGCACGTTCACCTCGCCGCGTTCGAGCATGCCCAGGGCCACGTCGATCGGGCCGCAGCGGCTGCCGACGAGTTCGATCTCGTTGATGACGATGGGAGCGAGGTTGAGCGGGTTTGCCCACGCGGGGTGGTTGGCACCGGGCACGGGCGCGCCGGGAAGGACGGGGATGGGGGAGATGGTGGACTTGAGGACGATCTTGCCGCGCGGTCGCACGAGTTGCATGGCGAGTTCAAGGCCGGAGGCGGAGCCGGTGCAGTCGATGACCACGTCCTGATCCTGGCGCCGGCCGACCTCGTCGATGTGGCGGTGCCTGATGCCCCACTTTTCGCACAGGCCGAACTTGGCGGGGTGCTTGCCGAGCAGGCGCACGCTGGGGTTGATGCGGGCCACGACCTGCGCGCACAGGAGGCCGATCTTGCCGTCGCCCAGCACGGTGACGAACTGACGTGAATCGGGGCGGAGCATCTGGGCCACGTGGGCCGCGGAGGAGAGCGGCTCGGCGAAGACGGCCTGATCGTCATCAACCTTGTCGGGCACCACGTGCAGGTTGCCGATGGGCAGGGCGATCAGGTCGGCGAAGCAGCCGTCTCGCCCGGCGCAGCCGATGACCGTGCGGTTGCGGCAGTGCGATTTCAGGCCTGCGCGGCACATCTCGCACTTGCCGCAGACGATGTTGATGTCTGCGACGACCCGCTTGCCCTTGAGCGACTTGGCGAGTGCCGCGCTGGCGAGGGCGAACGGGGCGTGCGGATTGTCTATTGGGGGGATGACCTCGACGACGGTGCCGACAAACTCGTGGCCGAGTGTGCCGACGAAGCGGCTGCCGCCGCGGATGATCTCGAGGTCGGTGGAGCAGATGCCCATGCGGCGCGGGCGGACCAGGGCCTCGCCGGG
>CAZNEU010000193.1:0-6428 GCA_964571915.1 uncultured Phycisphaeraceae bacterium | reverse complement strand
GCGAGATCGCCGCGCTGCAGCGCTGGGCCGACGGCGGCCCCAACAACGGCCTTGACGGGCCGATGATCCGCCTGCGGACGCTGACGCTGGGGACGGCGGAGCAGGCCCGCGCAGCGGGGCGCGAGGCCCGGGGCGTGGCCGGACCGCTTGATGCCGCGGCGGGCGCACAGGCCGATGCCGTGAGCGCGATCCGCGCGACGGGCGCCAACGCCGAGGCCGTGAAGACGCACGCAGAACTCGGTTTGACGAAACTCAACGAGGCGCTCGGGCGGGCCAAAGAAGCGCAGCAGCAGGCCCAGGACCGCAACGCCCGGGCCCAGCGGGCCGAACTTCGCAAGGGCTACCGCGAACTGCTGGACCTGCAGACCGACGTGCGCCTCCGCACCGACGACGTGGCCAAGATGGAGCCCGGCCGCCGTCAGCGTGCCGCGGCACGCGAACTGGCCGAGCCGCAGGACCGGGTCCGCACGCTCGCGGCGGAGATGGAGCAGAAGACCGCAGAGATCGGCGAGGCGGACATGTTCCGCTTCGCCCACAAACGGCTGGACGACGCGGCCGGCTTTGCCGCGCAGCGGCTGACCGAGGGCGAAACGGGCCCCGCTGTGCGGGCGCGGCAGGCCTCGGCCATCCGCGTGCTGCGGGGCGTGCTGGATGCGCTCGCGGACACGGCCCAGAAGCCCGACGACTTCCGCGAGAACGCCGGTGGTCAGGGTGCGGGCGGCGGGGGCGCGGGCGGCAAGCCCAAACTCATCCCGCCCGCGGCGGAGTTGAAACTGCTGCGGGGGATGCAGGCCGAAGCGCTGGAACTGACACGCCTGGCCGCGGACGAGGTGAACAATGCCGCGACGCGCGACGAAGCCTCGCAGTTGCAGGCCGGGCTGGCGGAGCGGGCGGCATCGCTGCTCAGGAAACTGAAGGAAGAAGGAGCCGGCGGGGGCGGCGGGCCGGTGAACAAGGTGCCGCCGAACAACTGATGGGGCCAAGGGACGGAGCGACGAACTGATGAACGGATGGTGCGGCAACATTCTGGAGACTCACAACAACGGCGGACGCACCCAGGCCTTCCTTTGTGCGTTCTGTGTCTTTGTGGTAGGCCACGCCCTCGCCCAAACGCCCGCGCCCGCCACGCGCAAGCCACTGCCCACGCTGGATCAGTTGCTGGGCCTCGCGCCCGCCGACGGTGAGCCGGGCTCGCCCGCCGCCGCGCTCTCGCCGGACGCGGGGCGGCAGGACCTTGACCAGCGACTGAAGAACCCTTCCATCGACGACCAGTTCGAGGAGGCGGTGGGCCTGATGGGCCGCAGCGCGGCGCGCCTCACGGCGGGCAACGACACGGGGTTGGACACGCAGCGCATCCAGGAAGACACGCTGAAAAAACTCGATGCGCTCATCAGCCAG
This sequence comes from uncultured Phycisphaeraceae bacterium, assembly GCA_964571915.1. Classification (GTDB taxonomy): domain Bacteria; phylum Planctomycetota; class Phycisphaerae; order Phycisphaerales; family UBA1924; genus JAEUIX01. The sequence continues at coordinate 5,030 of CAZNEU010000193.1, read as the reverse complement.
ATGCAGAAGCAGCAGCAACAGCAGCAGTCCACGGGCTCGCCGCAGCAACCCCGGCAGCAGGGCGACCAGCGCGATCAGCCCAGGCCGGCCCAGGCGAGCCGCAGCGAGCAGCGCAGCAACGACTCGACCACGACCGATGCGCCCGCCCGGCGCGATGGGCCGCTGCGCCCGGGGCTTGAATCCGCCAAGGCCGCGTGGGGGGCCCTCCCGGCCCGCATCCGCGAGATGCTGCTGCAAGGGAGCGGCGAGAAGTTCAGCAGCGGCTACGACAGACTGACCGAGGACTACTACAAGAAACTCGCCGAGCAGCGGCCCTAAGTCGGGAAGAACCACAGAGGCACAAAGGCCACAAAGGAAGGCATGGAGTCAAAGGCGATCAAAGCAGAGGGATTGACCCCGACGCGAGCCAGAACCTCTGGCACACGCGCGCACCCTCGCTTTGCTTCCGTGCGCGCTGGCGCGTGCATGGTCCGGCTTTGTCCTCCGCTCCGTGTCGCTCCGTGTTCATCCAGGGGCCGTCTTTCTGCCTTCCTTTGCGGCCTTTGTGCCTTTGTGGTTCACTCCTCCGCGTTCGCGCAGGACAAACCCCCCGCCCCGGAGCCCGCCACGTCCGCCCAGAACGCCCCAGCCGCGAGCGAGATGACGCCCGAACTGGACACGGCCGTGAGCCAGGGCCTTGCGTGGCTGGCCACGCAGCAGAACGCAGACGGCAGTTTCGGCGGCGGGCGCTTCGGCAAGAACGTGGCCGTTACGGCCCTCTCGTGCCTGGCCTTCATGGGCGACGGGCACGTGCCCGGGCGCGGCGAGTACGGCGACAATGTCCGGCGCGGGCTCGAGTTCGTCCTCTCCAGTTGCACCGAGACCGGCCTGATCGCCTCCGACGCGACCAACGGCCCGATGTACGGGCACGGCTTCGCCACGCTCTTCCTCGGTGAGGTGTACGGCATGACGGCCGGCGGCGGCGACACACGACTGGCCGAGCGCGTTCACGATGCACTCGTGAAAGCCTGCCGCCTGATCGAGCGCACACAGAACGAGGAGGGCGGCTGGCGCTACAACCCCGTGCCCTACGACGCCGACGTGAGCGTGACGATCTGTCAGATCATGGCCATGCGCTCGGCCCGCAACGCCGGCATCGAGATCCCGAAGCAGACGATCGACAAGGCCGTGAGTTATGTGCGCCGCTGCCAGAACGAGGACGGCGGCTTCAAGTACCAACTCGAAGTCGGCGTGAGCGCGTGGCCGCGCAGCGCCGCGGGCGTGGCCAGCCTCTTCTACGCCGGTATTTACCAGGACGACGCGGTGGAGAAGGGCGTGGACTACCTGCTCAGGTCGAGCCTTGCCGATTCACCCGGCCGGTCCGAAACACACTACTGGTACGGCATGTACTACTCCGCCCAGAGCATGTACCTCGCCGGGGGCGAGCGCTGGGCCACGTGGTGGCCCGCGGCACGGCAGGAACTGCTGGAACGCCAGACCGCGGGGGGGAGTTGGAACGATCCGAGCGTTGGTCCGGCCTACGGCACCAGCATGGCGCTGATTGTGCTGCAAATGCCCAAGCGCTATCTGCCGATCTTCCAGAAGTGATCCGTCCACATGGCACGGCCACGCCATGCCCGATGCACGCACGCGGCCCGATCACCGCGGGGGCGTCCTCGCTAGCATTCGCCCCTTCTTTCCCGCCTCGCGCCCCCGTGCCCGGCACGCAACAAGGAAGACCCGCACGTGCCTGATTCGTTGAACAACTGGCGGGCCGAAGGGTGGCGAGACCGCCCCTGGGCGTGGGCGGTGCATTACCCGGACCACGCCGCGTTGGCCCGGGCAGAGAAGCGCCTGGCGGAGTTCCCGCCGCTGGTGACATCGGGCGAGATCGAGCGGCTGCGCACGTTCCTTGTGGAAGCGGAAGAGGGCAAACGCTTCTACCTCCAGGGGGGCGACTGCGCCGAAACGCTGGCCGATTGCACGCCGGATGTGATCACGGCCAAACTCAAGATTCTCCTTCAGATGAGCCTGGTGCTCGTGTACGCCGGCAAAATGCCGGTGGTGCGCATCGGCCGTCTGGCGGGGCAGTATTCCAAGCCGCGCTCCAGCGCCACCGAGACGCGCACGATCGACGGGCGCGAGGCCACGCTCCCGTCCTACTTCGGCGACCTTGTGAACAAGGCCCCCTTCACCGCCGAGGCTCGCCGGCCCGACCCGGACCTGATGGTGCAGGGGTACCAGCACGCGGCCGTCACGCTCAACTTCATCCGCTCGCTGCTGGATGCCGGCTTTGGCGCGGTGAACCACCCGGAGAACTGGGACCTCTCATTCCTGAAGCACGCCGGGCTGCACGACCAGACGCGGGCCCGCTACCAGACCCTGGTGGACCGCATCGGCGAGGGCCTGAGGTTCATGTCGGCCCTGGTGGATGCGGAGAAGAACGACTCGCTGCGGCGGGCGGAGTTCTTCACCAGCCACGAGGGCCTGAACCTGTACTACGAGCAGGCCCAGACGCGCACCGTGCCGCGCCGCAGCGGCCACTACAACCTGACCACGCACCTGCCGTGGATCGGCGACCGCACGCGCTCGCTGGACGGCCCGCACGTGGAGTTCTTCCGCGGCGTGCGCAACCCGGTGGGCGTGAAGATCGGCGCGGGCATCACGGCCGACGAACTGCTGCGGCTGGTGGCGCGGCTGAACCCGGCGAACGAGGCGGGCAAGGTGGTGCTCACGCCGCGCCTGGGGGCGGCCAACGTGGAGCGCGTGCTGCCGGGCCTGGTGCGGAGCGCGCAGCGCGCGGGGCTGAAGGTGCTGTGGGTGTGCGACCCGATGCACGGCAACAGCCTCACGACCGGCAACGGCACCAAGACGCGCTCGTTCGACGATATTCTGCGGGAACTGCTCCTGTCGTGGGACGTGCATCGGGCCCACGGCTCCCACCTGGGCGGCGTGCATGTGGAACTCACGGGCGAGGACGTGACGGAGTGCATCGGCGGGGCGGGCGGCATGAACGAGGAGCACCTGTCGCGCAACTACGCGAGTCTGTGCGACCCGCGCCTGAACTACGAGCAGGCCCTGGAACTGGCCTTTGCGCTGGCCGACAAGATGCAGGGATGACCGGTCGCGCAGCAGCGACCGCGGTGCGCTCTGACGCGCGGCTGACGGCTCGCCGCTTCCGCGCTACTTCCGCTTGTCGCGTGTGATCTGGGCGTAGGCGTTGTGGTTGTGGATGCTCTCGAAGTTCTCCGAGTTGATGCTGTACCACGCGATGCGGCGCTCGCTCTCGAGCGCAATGGCCAGGTCGCGCACGATATCCTCGACAAACTTGGGGTTGTCGTACGCGCCCTCGGTCACGGCCTTCTCGTCGGGGCGCTTGAGCACGGCGTACAACTGCTCGCTCGCCGCGCCCTCCAGCAGCGACACCAGTTCCTCGATCCACAGCATGGGCGTGCCGCGCCTGGTGCGCACGCGGGCCTCGATCATGCAGCGCTGGTTGTGGGCGCCCCGGGCGCTGATCTCCTTGGAGCAGGGGCACAGGCTCGTGGCCGGGGCCTTCACGCCCATGACAAAGTCGTCGGTGGCGCCGCTGGAGCACTCGAAACTCACGCGGTAGTCCATCAGGCCGGGCATCTTGCTCACGGGCGCGAACTTCCTCACGAAGTACGTGAAGTGGGCCTCGAAGTGCGCCTCCGCCGCGTCAAGGCGCGCGCGGATCGCCCGGGTTACATCGGGGATGTCGCCGGGCGTGATCGCCGCCTCGTGCTGGTTGAGCACCTCCAGAAAGCGGCTCATGTGCGTCCCCTTCTGGTAGTGCGGAAGGCTCACGTACATGTTGATCGCCGCCACCGTCGTCTGCTCCCCGCCCAGCATCGTGCGCAGGCGGATCGGGTACGTCACGTCCTTCACGCCCACCTTGTCGATGGCGATGTTGCGCGTGTCGTGCGCCGCCTGCACATCGGGCATCACCACCACGCGCGGCGTGGCCTTCTTCACCGCCGCAGAGTTGGACCGAACCTTGGAGGCCATAACCCCGGTCGCGGGCGCGGCTCCGCCCGAAGAGTTGCCTTCGCCCGGCACACAGCGCCAGCACGTTCCCGCGCGCTCAGGATTCGGCGGAATCGTAGCGGTTACAACGTGCTCTGCGACCAGCCGTGACCGCGGATTCCCCCGTTTCACCGGCCCCGAGCGGGTATCCACCGCTGCCCTGCCCTCACACCCCCACGGCCTGTTCGCGGTACTTGTTCTCGCCCAGCCACGCGCCCAGCGAGAGGCCCATGGAGAGGCCCAGCAGCCCCCCCGCCAGCCAATCCAGCGGCAGGATGCGGGCGGGCGGCAGGAGTTTGCCCGTGAAGACATACGCATCAAACGGACGGCCCGCGAAGGCGATGTCGTGGTAGAACATTCCCGCCAGGGGCGAGGCCGCGGCGACCACACCCAGCCCGATCACCGCCACCACCGGGCTGATGCGATAGTCCAGCAGCACGAGGCCCGCGCCGGCCAGCAGCCCCCCCACCGCCGCCGCGGCGATGGTCTGGCCCTTGAGCATGTTCTGCGCCACCAGCCACGAGGCCAGCACCGCGCCCACCACCGCGATCAGCACACCCAGGGCCACGCTCAGCCGGGGAGCAGGCTCGGCGACCATCGCCGGGCGCGGCGTGATGCCGAAGAGTTCGGCCAGCACGGCGCGGGGCGTGCCCAGCACCGAGAACCGCTCAACGTGCTCACCGGCTGGCACGGGCCGTTTGCCCGCGGCCCACACCATCACCGCCACCGCAACCACCACGGGCACGCTCAGCGTGAAGCCCTCAATCGCCAGGCGCGGCAGCACCGACCCGTCCGGCCAGATGCGCACCACCGTCTCCACCGTTCCGGCGCCCGAGGCCGCCCACACCAGCACCACGCCCGCGTTGAAGAGGCCCGCACGCAGTGAGACCAGTCTCGCCGTGAGCACACCGGCCGCCGCGGCAAGAGCCACCGCGGCAAGCGTTCGCGCCAGCCCCAGCCCAGGCGACGAGGAGAGAAAGGCGGGGATGAGGTCGGAACCGTCC
>CAZNEU010000192.1:0-19458 GCA_964571915.1 uncultured Phycisphaeraceae bacterium | reverse complement strand
TGGGAGCGAACATCACGATCGACAACGCGGCCGCACCGAACTCGGTGGAGACCGTCCGGTTCAACAACAACGTGATCTTGACGGGCGATTCGGTGATCAATGCGGACCAGGGCCGGGCCGTCGTCGCGGGTAATATCAACTCCGACGGCACGCCGCGTGCCCTGCGCATCGTCTCCACGGCCTCGTCCGCCGCGCCCACGATGATTGACCTCGCCAACGACGACGAACTCCGCAACTTCATCGCGCCCCTCACGTTCACGGGCAACATCGGCAATACCTCGCCACTCTCCTTCCTGGGCCTGAACGTGGGCACCGTCGGTGCCACAGACTTCGATGGTGTGGCGGGCATCCCCGCCATCTCCACCATCCTCTTCACCGATCCGGCCTCGTTCGACGCCATGGGCATCTTCGCCCCCGGCCCCGCGGCCCACGGCCTCACCCACACGGTGAACATCACCGGCGGCGGCATGTTCGCCACGGGGCAGAACGAGAAGGTGCTTGCCACCGGCAATCTCACGATCAGCACGGGCACGGCGGGGGCGTTCACGGGCACCGCGTTCGTGGGCGACATCATCACGACCGGCGGCCTCACGCTGAACTCGGCCAACATCCGCGTGCGCAGCCGCGCCCCCGGCAACGTGCTGGGTATCACCCCCGACCGCCAGCGCACCCAGGGCCAGGATGAGGGTGTGAACTTCGTCGCCGGCATCGGGATCGACTTCTCGTCCAGCCCGGTGCGCGTTGCGGGCGGCTTCATGGGTGGTGTGTTCGCCCCGATGGTCGCCACCGGCATCACCGACTTCGCCGCGCCCGACACCAACGCCATCCTGGTGGCCGGCGAGGTGGCCGGTGCTGTGCGCCGGCGGGCCTACTTCGGCGGCGGCGGAGACCAGGCCCAGTTCATCGCCGAGTTCGCCGACACGAGCACCGGTGGTTCCGGCACGACCAACCGGTTCCTCCCGCTCACCCGCCGCGCCCAGGGTCCGACGGATCAGAACGTCTCCGAGACCATCACGCCGTTCACCATCGTCGATGTGCCCCGGATCCAGCCCGACACGTCCATCGGCCAGGCCCTGCGGGCCGAACTGGAGCGGATCGCGGTCAACGTGCGCGGCACGGTTCCCGCGGAACTGGTCGAGTTCCTCATCGGCCGCGCGATCTTCAACGACAAGCCCGACAGCGCGCGGGTCAGTACGGAAGGCCGGCAGGTGTCGGAAGGGCGGCTCTCGCCCGAGGCTGTGCAACGCGTGATCGATACGTACAAGACGCTGCAAGCGCGCAAGGACGACTCCAAAGCCGTGCTCGACGAAGTCGCGGCGTTCGACCTGGGCACCGACTTCGACGCCACGACGATCGCCGACTTCCTGCTCGATCAGCCGGCCGACAACGACGCCCGCCTGCTGATGGATCAACTCGTGGAACTGCTCCACGACGTTGAGCAACTGGGCCTGGGCCCCATCGAGGAGGCGGCCTGCAAGGGGGCCATCGTCGGCCCCATCAAGCCCAACGACTGGAGCGCGGGCGAACTGGTGCAGGTGATCGAGGCGTACGGCAAGGCCACGGCGGCCCGTTCGGCCCCCAGGCCCGCGCCAGAGCCGATGCCGACCGACGATGCGGCACCGACCGCCGCGTCGCTACGCGCCGAGCCGGTTGCCGCCCGCTGAGCAGCCTCGCCCGTATCGTTAGTTCTTGCGCGGCTGGGTGAGCCGCAGCGTGCGACCGCCCGGGCCGTCGATCATCACGGCCATCTGCGCGCGGTCGATCTCGCGCACCGTCCATCCGTTGGCCACCGTGTCGCCGCCGCGGTACACGCGACCGTTGATGATGGCTGCCGCACTGGCCGCGCCGGAGTAGATCGTGGACAAGGTTAGCGTGGGCGCATCGACGGGCTGTTCATCCGGCCCGTCCTCGGGAGCGGCCAGTGTCTCTACGGCCGACGAATCCGCGGGCTGTGCCGGAATGAAGACCATGGGCGAACGCGCGACCACGGGAACGGGACGCTCGGCCACATAGGCCACTGCCGCCTTCTGGGCGGGTGTCAGGGCTGCGAGCACGCCGGGCGCCGCGGCCGCCGCGGCCTGCGGCTGTCCGGCGGTTGCCGCGACGGATGACTGCGGCTGCAGCCCCGCCCCCGCCCGCACCAGCAGCACGCAGGCGATCGGCCCCACCAGCACGCCCGCCACCATCAGCCGATCCTTGGTTCGCCTTGCCAAGTTCATGGCCGACCCTCCTTCTCCGCACTGGCAAGGCCCGCGGCAGCGCGCACGGGGCCCGTGTCGAATGACACGTGCTCCGACTGCACCGCGGCGATCACGGCGCGGCTGCCGGCCTCGTTCACGGGCGACAGTCTCAGCGTGTGTATCCTGCCGAATCCCGCCTGCCGTTGCAACTCATCCACGAACCGCACCAGCGACCCGAAATCGCTCACCACCGACAGGGAACACCCCAGCACGGTCTCCGGCTTGGCCGGCGCGAGCGCCGGGGTTGGGACACCCGCGGCGGTCGGCACGGCGGCTGGCGGGGCGGCCGCGGCCGGCCCGCGCACGGTGCCCGTCATCGTGGCGGGGTGCAGTTGTTCCACCCGCACCCGGTGGCTCTCCGCGAGCCGCATCACCGCGGCGAAGAGGTCTGATTGCGTCGCGGCCGGTGCCGACGTGGCGGACACGCTGGCCGCCTCCGCCACGGCCGTGGCGAGAGCCGCGCGGGCCGCGTCGGGTGATTCGGCCCCGCCCGCGGCGGGTCCGCCCTGCACCTGCGCCACGGCGGCCCGCACCGCCGCGGTGCGCCGCTCGATCGGGTCAACAAGCCCATACAGCAGGCCCGCGCAAACGGCCAGCCCGATGCCGCCCTCGGCCAGGAGTGATCGCACGGCTGCTGGGTTCATGGGTACACCTCCCGGGTCTTGGCGGATGCGCCCGCGTTCGCCAGCGACGCGCCGGGCGGCAGCCCCACAAGTTCCATGGAGACCTCGAACCGGTTCACGTCGGTGGTGCCAACCCGGTGCCGTTGCGTGCCCCCCAGCCGCACGTTGCGCAGGATGGGGACACTCGCCAGTTGCTGGGCGTAGGCCGTCAGCACCGTCGCGACATCCGCAGAGCCGGTCGCCCCGGTTACGCCCACCAGGGTGCACGACACGCGCCCCGTGTCGCTGGTCGTGAAATCAATCGACGCGAGCGCAACGCCCTCGGGCGTGTTCTCCGCGATGGCCGCGAGCGCGTGCGACAGCGGGTAGCCCTCGCCCATGCGCGCGGCCATGCGCGCACGCAGGTCCGCCAGCGCGGCCCGCGCATCAACAGCCTGGCGGAAGACCATCCGCTCCTTTTCCAACGCGGCGGTTGACCGGGCCAGCCCCTCGGCCCGCAGGGTCTCGCTGCGCAGGTTCAGGGCCGCGCTCCCCGCGTACATCGCGATCAGCGCGGCCGCGCTCCCGATCCCCGCCCACATGCCCCGTCGCACGCGCCGCAGCACCCGCTCTCGCGCAACATCGGCGGGCAGCAGGTTGACGTCGCACCGCGCCAGGGTCTGCGCCAGCATCAGCCCCGGGTCCTGAGCAACCTGAGCCTCCGTGTCGCCCACGGCCGCGATCTGTTCCGGGCGGAAGCCCGAGAGTTGCGCGACCACCTCCGCCAGACGCGGCAGCGCGCCGCCGGGCCCGGCGAAGCAGAGTTCCAGGCCCTCGCGCTCGTTCTCAGGAATTCCGAAGCGGATCGTCTGCTTGAGTTCCACCGCGTAGCGCTGCAGCACCGGCTGCAGGCCCGGCAGCACCGCGGCGCCGTTGATGCCGCGCTCCGCGTCGACAACCGTCTCGGGCGCAGGAATGCCCGTGAGTTCCAGCAGGCGGCGGGCTGCGCCGCGGTCGGGCGTGAACGGCTGGGTCGGCGTGAGGTCGGACCGCAACGGGCGGCAGAAGCAGTCCACCAGCGACTCGGAGCCAAGCGACAACATGCGGAAGAATCGCACCCGCCCGGGCGAGGCCGCGAGCACGATGGTGCTGGCGCCGCTGATCCACACCACCACGCGCACGCCCGGCTCCGGCCTGGTGTCCGCCGTCGCGCTGCCGCCACCGGCCTCGCCGGCCCGTGAGGCCGCCCGCACCAGCGACACGGCATCCATGGGCAGCAGACGCGCCACCCGCAGGCCCGCGCCCTGAACGCACGCGGCGATGGCGCTCGCCGTCAACTCCGCTTCGCTCACGCCCAGCACATGGTGCTGGCGCGGCACGGCCGCGCCCTTGGTCGGGGCATCGATCGAGAGTGTGGCGGTGTCAACGATCAGCGTCGTCGCGCCGGGGCCGACCATGGCCAGTTCTGCCGCGTGCCTTGCGCCCGCCTCGCCCGCCGATTGGGGGCACGACACCACGTTCACGTTTCCGGAGGGCGATGCGTACACCACCTCGGCCTCGCGACCGGCGATGCCCAACTCGGCCGTCCACTGTGCCAGCGGCTTCTGCAGGTCTGACAGCAGGGCGGGCCAGGCATCCGCCCAGTTGGCGTACAGCAAGGGCTCTTGCCGCACGGCTACCACTCGGTCGTGCCGGACCACCCAAAGGGCGATCCGGTCGGGAACGATCTCGATAAAGACGCGTGCGGCGTACAAGGAGGCCCCTTCTGCGGTGGTTGGCGGTTCCGGCCCCGCGATGCTTGTCGAGTCGTCATCGGCCCTCGGTAGGGTCGGGTTGCGGACCGGCGGCCTTCCCGCGGCGGCTTGCCGCGCATTCCTGTCGCGGGCCGCAGGTTACGGGACCATGGCCCAGGACGTGAACTTCACGGTGCGCGTGCCCGAGCCGCCCGAGCCCGTCCGTCCGGCCAGGTCGGCGTGCAGGAGCGCTCGGCCGGTCATGGCCACGGAGCGGCCGGCGAACGTCCCCCAGAACTCGCACGGCGGCGAGGCCGAGCCGGTGAGGCTGAGGTCGGCCGTGTTTCCCACCACGGCGGCGCACAGTCTCGCCGAGTCGTTGAGTTGGATCGTGCGGTTGGTGCCCATCATGATGATGCGCAGGCGCCCTGAAGAGCCCGTGTTCATATTGACGGTGCTCGTGTTGCTCAGCGTCGCGTTGCCGTACACGAACATCGTGAGCGACCCGCCCGTGTCGATGGTGAGCGATGCGGAGTTGGACACAACCAGGTTCCCGTCGACGCGAATATACACCGGCGCGGTCACGTTCACCACCGCAGTGCCGCTGAGCGTGAGGTTGTTGAAGTAACGATCGACGGAGATGGTGGCGGTGCCGGAGGAGTATGTGATGTCGCCCGAACTGGAGCCCACACCCGGCACGCCCTGCCGGCCGGGCACCGCGGCGTTGCTGGCCGCGGCCGTCTGGGTGCCGGAGATGGTGGCCCCCGACGACAGCGAGATCACTGAAGAGGGTGTGCCGCCGACGCCCACGCGCGCCGAACCCCGCAGGCGCGCCATGCTCGACATCGTGAACCTGTTGCTGGCGGTGGCGTTGACCGCGACGATCGTGCTGGTCGTGTCCACATTGGCTCCGCCGTACAGGCCAAGCGACGAGTCGTATCCGTCGGCCGTGGCCGCCAGGGCCGTGCCCTCGCCGCTGATCGCGACCGTGTTGGTGGCGGCCAGGGCCGCGGTTCCGGTCAGCGACGCGGTGAAAGCGGTGGGGGGGATGACGGTGGTCGAGGGCACACCCGGGCCGCTCCACGAGAGCACGCAGCCGTTGTTGCCGCTGTTCTCAAAGTAACGCACAACAAAGTCGTGGGTGCCCGCCGCGAGTGTGATGACACCCGTGAGGTTGCTGAAACCGTGCAGGCCGTCGTGGTTGATCAGTGTGCTGCCGTTGATGGCAAAGTCGGAGCCGTCGTCGGAACCGAGGGTGAACGTCCACGAGCCGGTCGTCGGGATCGTGATCTTGCCCGAGAACCGCACGCCGAACCGGTTGTTCGGGCCACCCTGCCAGAAGGCCGTCCCCGCGGTGTTTGGCACGTTCACCCAGGGTGTCCACCCCACCACCGTGGGCGTGCTGGCGAAGGGCACACTGGCGAGTGAACTGGGCGCCGACGACAGCGTCCACCCCTCGAACTTCACGCCCTGCGTCGTGGCCGCGGCCGAAGCGCTCTCGACGCCCACGAGTTGGGCGCGGCGCGTGGCATCGGCGCTCGCCGAACTCACCGTGAACGTGCTGGTGCTTCCGGCCACCACCTTGACCACGCTGAACGTCGCCTGGGTGAGTGCTGTCTTTGGGGAGATCGTGCCCATGGTTCCATCGCCGTCCTCATCGGTGTTGCGGGCGAACTCCCGGGCCGCCATGTTCACGCCCGCCTCCGCGGCGTACTGAGCCCGTAGCGCGGCCAGCCGCTTGGTGGTCAGGTCCTGGTCTCTGGCGCCCCCCAGCACCACACCCACCACGATCAACTGCAGCACGGCCAGGGCGATGATCACGCCGATGGATGCCGAGCCGCGCCGGTTGCTGCGAGCGGAGGGCCGGTTCACGGCGCACCGCCCTTCAACAGCGAGCGCAGGAACACCTTGGTGCGCAGGGTCTGGCTCACGCCCTCGCGTGTGAGGGTGATCGACACGCTCAGGCGTCGCAGCGCGTCGCACGCCGTGCCCGAGAGCGTGGCGGCCATGGCCGCGTTGGACTCGTCGAACGCCTGGATGGTGAAGGCGGCGACATTGCGCAGGAGCACGCCCGCGGGCCCGCCGCTCTCGCTGAGCGTAATCTGGCCTGAGGCGAACGTCAGCACAGAAGAGCCGTTGAACGTGATCGACGAGGCTGACAGACTGGTGATGTTGGGCGCGCTGGAGGCATACGGCGACTTGAGCGGGATCTCGCGCAAGGCCCGGTCGATCCGGTCCAGCCCGGCCGAGAGTTCGGCGTGCAACTGGGCCGACAACGCCGCCTCCGTGTAGGTTCGCGAGGCCTGATAGATCACGCCCGAGGCGATTGAGCCCATGGTGCCCAGAATGACGATGGTCGCGATCATCTCGATCAGCGTGAAGGCTCCGCGCCCCGCACAGGTGCGGCGTGTGCGTGTTGTCATGGTGTGTAGTCCGTTACCACGGTGGACATCGCCAGAGACGTGGCCCCCCGGCGCGGATCGACCCACGCCACCGCGACCACCACGGTCTTGTAGCCCGTTCCAGCGGTCGTGAGCGTGGCGTTGGTTTCGGTGATGGCCACGCTCCGCGAGAAACCGGCAAACCCCGGCACGCTCGTCTCGGCGGTGTAGTTCGACCCGACGATGTACGTGTAGCCGCGCGTGGCGCTGGCGCGGTCGGCGATCACGTCCTCCACCTTCTCCGTGGCCAGCCAGCGGGCCCGTGAGAAGGCGATGGTCGAGGCCCGCTGCACGCTCGCGTCGCTGATGGCGACCACGGTTCCCGGAACCACGAGCGCAAGCACCACGATCGCCACGATCGTGTCGATCAGCGAGAAGCCGGCTGCCCGGTTGCGACGCGCGCGGGTCATGGCCCACCCCCGGTGAGGGTGGTGAGGCCCGACGTGTGCAGCACACGAACCACCCAGCCGCCCGACAGCGACACCGTGCCGTCTGCCGCCAGCGCGGGCGCGGCGGTGCTGCCCGGCCTGCCCAGGCGGTCAAAGCAGACCTCGGCGGTCGAGTCAAACGCCACGGCGCTCAGCGTGGCCCCGGCCAACGCGCCCGTGTTCAGTCGCTGCACGAACAGTGCCCCGGAGGCCGGGTCGGTGATGGTCGTTGCGCCGGCCCTGCCGGGCGAGGCCGGGTTCTCGGCCAGCACGCTGTACGTGCTGGCCGACACGTTGAAACTCACCCAGTGCGTGAGGCCCGCCGCCATGGCCCGCTCGCGGGTGTAGGTCAGGTCTCGCAGCACCTGGCGTGCCCCCACGGCCTGCCGTTGCGTGCCCAGGTTGCTCATGGAGGGGATCGCCACCGCCGCGACCACGGCCATGCAGACCATCACGACGATCAGTTCGATCAGCGTGAACGCGCCGCCTGCGCGCAGGAACCGCCATGGAAGGGGCGTACACATGCTTGCTGGCTCCATCGGCTCGCGCGGGCCGGGAAGTGAGGGCCGCCGCGCCGTGGTTTCGGCCGCCGGGTGCGCAAACAAGCACGGCCGACGGCAATCGCCGTCGGCCGTACCCAAAGGAGACACAAGGCCGCGTGGCCGTCGATCGCTCAGAGTTGGTTGGCCGTGAGCACGCCGCTGCCGCTGGGGTTGTTCACCGTGGTGTTGTTGGTGGAGTTGGCGTAGAAGCCGTAGGCGGGCGGGGTGGTGCTGTTGTCCACGTAGTAGCGCCAGCCGGCCGTGCCGCTCACGGTGCGGGCGGTGTACTCGGCGACGGTGGCCGCGGTAGCCGTGTTCAGGCTGTTGTACGGGTTGGGCGGGAACGAATCCATCACCACGGTGCCCGCCGTGGTCATCTGCGCAAGCGTGGGGTAGGCGGGCGTGCCGGAGAGCGACGCGTTGGCGTAGAAGTTCGAGGCCGCCGAGCGCACGTTGCCCAGCGTGCCCTGCAGGGCCGCCGTGCGGGCGCGGTCGGTGTAGTCAAAGTACCGCGGCACCGCGACGCCCGCCAGGATGGCGAGCACCACGATCACGGCGATGAGTTCGATGAGCGTGAACGCCGAACGGAACGAGCGAGGGGTGAGAGTCATGGGCAAGGCCTCCGGTTCTTTGACATTCCTGGTCGACAACGACACGGTTCCACGAATACTGACGGTTCCACGCACCCGACACCCTTCTTGTCGGCTCCGGGGGCGTGCATGTTCAGTTGCGGGCGCTGGCACGCGCTCCCGGCCCGCACGCCGCGCGGCACACACGGCACAACCCGTACAACCGGACCCGCGCTGTGCCACCTGGCGGCCGCGTTACAGCTGGTTCGCTGTCAGCGTGGTGCTCGTGGCACCGCCGCACCCGCCCCCGGATGCCGCGCCGCCCGCGCTCACAACCGTGGTCGCGGCCGTGGAGTTCGCGTAGAACCCGCAGGCCGGCGGCACCAGCGTGTTATTGACGTAGTACCGCCATCCGGCCGTACCGCTGACCGATCGGGCCGAAAACTCCGTGGCCGTTGCCGCGGCCGCTGTGCTGAGGGCGTTGAACGGCATCGCCGGAAAGGCGTCCGCGATCACAGCCCCGCTCGTGGTCAACTCCGCGAGCGTCGGGTAGCGGGCCGTGCCGTTCAGGCTCGAGTTGGCGTAAAAGTTTCCCAGGGCCGAGCGCACGTTGCCCAGCGTGCCCTGCAGGGCTGCCGTGCGAGCCCGGGCCGCGTGGTCAAAGTATCGCGGCACCGCCACACCGGCCAGGAGCGACAGGATCAGCACCACCGCGATCAGTTCGATGAGCGTGAAGGCCGTTGAGCGCCTTGTGTGGTGAGTGTGAGCCATCCGCACGTCTCGGGTATCGCCTGTTGTGTCCGCCATGCGTGCCCCAGGGGTCCGGGTACGCCGGGCACTACTTCACGAGGTTCACCATGTCCCACATGGGCAGGAAAATGCCCAGCGCCACCACCAGCACCACCAGCGCAATCACTACGATGAGCAGGGGTTCCACCAGCGTGGTCAGCGTTTTGGTCTGGTGCTTGGTCTCGCGCTCGTAGTGGCGTGCGATCAGGGCGCACATGCTGGGAAGTTGGGCCGACGTTTCTCCGGCCGAGATCATCCGGCGGGCGAACGAGGTGAAGTACGTGCAGGCGTTCAGGCACTCGCTGAGGCGCCCGCCCGTGCGCACCTGCCGCGACAGCCGCTCGATGTCCGCACCCAGCAGCGTGCTGCCGCTGGACTTGCCCCCCAGGTCCAGGGCATCAATCAACCCCAGGCCCGATGAGAGCGAGAGGCCCATGACCCGCGCGAATCGCGCGAGCGCAAGCCCCTGCGTGATGGCGCAGACCACCGGAACACGCCCGAGCACGCGCTCGATCACCACCCGCCCGCGGGCCGTGGCCCGCGCCTTGATGAAACCGAACACGAGCGCACCGATCGCCAGCAGGTACAGGAACCAGAACCCCTTGATCGACTCGCCCGCCGCGGCCAGCACCTGCGTGATGGCGGGCAGTTTCACGCCCCGCGAGGCGAACATGGTGGCGAACTTGGGCACCACGAACCCCACCAGAAAGCCCACGCCGATCACCATCACGCCCAGCACCACCGCCGGATAGGTGAGCGCGGCACGCACCATCTGGCGCGTCTCCTGCTGGCGCTCGAGCATCTCGGAGAGGTGGTCGAGCACCTTGGGCAGGTTGCCGGTCTTCTCCGCCGCCCGGATGGTCTCCACATACACGTCGCCGAACACGGTGCGATGCACGTCCATCGCGTCGGCGAGCGACTGGCCGCTCTCGATGCGAGACGCCAACTCGGAAATCAGTTTCTTCAGTTCGGGCCCGCGTTCCTGCTCCGCGATGCTCACAAGGCCCTCGCTGATCGACAGGCGCGCTCCGATCAGCACCGCCAGTTGCGAGGTGAAGTGGGCCAGGTCCTTGAGTTTGATCGACCGGGCGGCGTGGGCACGCACACGGGCGGGTTCGATGGAGAGCGGCACCAGGCCCATGGCCGCAACCTGGCGATAGGCCTCGGCGCGATCGACGGCCTTGGCCGTGCCTTCGCGCCGGGTCCCCGTGCGGTCCATCGCCTTGTACGCGAATGCCACTGCGCTCATGCGGCCACCTTCATGGGTGTGGGTGTCTCGGCCGCAACCTCCACCGCCGCGGCCACACGCAGCACTTCCGTGGGTGTCGTCAGGCCCACCTTGGCCTTCTCGAGTCCGTCCCGCCACATCAGCCTCACGCCCGCTCGAACGGCCGCGGCACGCAGCACGTCCACCGGCGCGTTGGCGTTCACGGCCTCGTGCATGGCCGGGGTCATCTTCAGCAGTTCGTAAATGCCCACGCGGCCCTTGTAGCCCGTGCTCATGCAGCGCGAGCACCCCGTGCCCTGCACAAACTTCGCGCCGATGCCCTCCGGGCCGAACTGAGCGATCGTCGTGGCCTCGGGCTCGAAGGGCTTGGCGCAGTCCGCGCACACACGCCGCACCAGCCGCTGCGCCACCACGCCCAGGAGCGCGGCGTTGATGGCAAAGCCCGGGCAGCCCAGGTCGCGCAGCCGGGGGATCGAGCCCGGCGCGTCGTTGGTGTGCAGGCTCGACAGCACCAGGTGGCCGGTGAGGGCCGCCTGCACGGCGATGCGGGCCGTCTCCTCGTCGCGAATCTCGCCCACGAATACCACGTCCGGGTCCTGCCGCAGCACGCTGCGCAGCGCCCCGGCAAAGGTCATCCCGATCTCCGCGTTCACCGGCACCTGCCGGATCATCGGCATCCGCACCTCCACCGGGTCCTCGATGGTGATGATGTTCCGCTCGGGTGTGTTCAGGCGCTTGAGGGCCGTGTAGAGCGTCGTGGTCTTGCCGCTGCCGGTCGGCCCGGTCACCAGCACCATGCCGTGCGGGTGGTCCAGCAGTTGCTCGAAGGCCGTCGCCTCGCCGGGCTGCATGCCCAGTTCCGCAAACCCCTTGATGTGCCCGCTGCCCGTGAGCAGCCGCATCACCACGTTCTCACCGCACACCGTGGGGATGATCGACACCCGCAGGTCCACATATCGCCCCCGATGCACAAACCGGAACTTGCCGTCCTGCGGTCTGCGCGTCTGCGTGAGGTCAAGGTTCGCCATCACCTTCAGCCGCTGCACCAGCCCCGGGTGCGCCGCCAGGGCCGGCCCCTGCTGGCCCTGCAGAATGCCGTCGATGCGGAAACGGATGTGCAGGGCGGTTTCGTCCGGGTTGACATGCACATCCGATGCGCCCTTCTCCACGGCCGAGCCGAGAATCTGGTTCACCGCCGCCACGATGGGCTCGCGCCCCATGGCCGCCTCGGCCTCGCTCGCCGCGGGTGTGGCGGCCGGATTGGCCGCCGCGCCCGAGGCCCCGAACTGCCCCGTCAGCGTGTACGCCCGGTCGATCAGCCGTGCCAGGGCCTCGGCCTCGCACAGCACCGGCTCGATCTCCACCCTCAGAAGCGTGCGGAGTTGGTCCACGCTCCGCAAATCCATCGGGTTCACCATCCCGACCGTCGCCACGTCGCCCGTCAGGAAGAGCGGGAACGCCTCCATCGTCTCGGCCGAGCCCCGGGGAAGGAGCGCGGCGTTGCGCACGTCGATCTGGAACTGGTCCAGGTCCACGAACGCGCACTCGCAGATCGTCGCCCGAACGAGCGCAATATCGCGAGAAGTGACCAGCCCCCGCTGCACCAACGCCTTGCTGACGCGCACGTTCTGCTCGGCCGCAAACCGCGCGATCTCCTCGGCCGCGGGCTTGCCGAGCAGGCCCTCCTCCACCAGCGCGGCCACGACAAACTCATCGTGGTCAAGCACGCGCGGGCTCCTTGGGCACGTCTGCCGCGGCACGGGCCGCCACCAGCAAGCCCTCGATCGCCGTCTGCGCGTTCGCATCGGCCGGGAACGATGCGCCCACGTAATACGTCGGCCCGCGGTCGAGCATCTTCACGCGCTGCGCCACCACGATGAACTCGCCCGGCTCCCCCGTCGCCCCGCAGGCCGCCTTCACCACCAGGCGCGTGTGCTTGGGCACGAACACCTTCATCCGCAGGCCCAGGCCGCCGCGGCTGCAATCGATCAGGTCGGCCACGACCGTGCCGCCGGCGCGCCCGGACCCGCACACCAGGCCGGAGAAGACCACGCGATCAACCATCTCCGGGGCTACGCCCACCGAGGCCGCAAGACGGCATTGAATCCGCTCGTGCTGTCGCACCACGTTGGGTTCGGCTTTGGGTAGCAAGTCCGTGCTCCGCTGCCGCGCACCCGCGGCTACCTGTCGATATCGGACAGACCACGCCCCGTGTTCAGGAGCGATGGGCCGGCGCGTGCGGGCCCCGCCTTATCGGGCCTTGATGTGCCCGCGAGGCTTACCCTCCGCTGCACTTCGCACGCGAACCCGCCCACTTGGCGCACGCATTCCATGAAGCCTCCCTTCGACATCGCGGCCGACCTCGACACCCCCGTGTCGGCCTTCCGCAAACTGGCCCCCTTCGGTGCCGGGTTTCTGCTCGAAAGCGTGGAGGGTGGCGAACGCCTCGCGCGCTACTCATTTATCGGTCTCGGTGAAGCGCTGCGCGTGCGCATCCACGGCGGCACAGTGGTGGTCGTGCCCCCGCTCGGGGCCATGCCCGGCACCGACCTCTTTTCTCAGTTGCGTGCGGCCCTTGCCCAAGCCCCGGCCCTGCGCCCCACCGTGCCCGGCCTGCCCTTTGATGGTGGCCTCGTCGGCCTCATCGGCTACGACTTCGTTCGCCTCCTGGAGAAACTCCCCGCCCACGCCGAGCCGCGTGCGGGCGAGCCCGATGCCGTGATGATCTCGCCCAGGTCGATGCTCGTCTTCGATCACCTCACCCGCCGCGTGGCCCTGCTGCACGCCGGTGAGGAGTGGGAGCGCCAGTCGCTGCGCCGCGAGGTCATCGCCGCCCTGCGCGGCCCCATGCCCGCCGCACCCGCGCGGAGCGGGCACGAGCCCGCCGCCGCGAGCCTGAGCGAAGCGGAGTTTGTGGAGCGCGTGGCCCGCGTGAAAGACCACATCCGCGCGGGCGATGTTTTCCAACTCGTTCTCTCCATCCGCTTCTCCGGGCGCTGCCACACCGACCCCTTCGAGGTCTATCGCGCCCTGCGCCTGCTCAACCCCTCGCCCTACATGTACTACCTCGATTTCGGCGACAGCCAGGTGGTCGGCTCTTCTCCCGAAGCCCTCGTGCGCCTCGCCCGCGGCACCGCCACGCTCCGGCCCATCGCCGGCACACGCCCCCGCGGCCACGACGAAACCGCCGATGCCGCGCTCCAGGCCGAACTCCTCGCCGACCCGAAGGAAGCCGCCGAGCACGTGATGCTGGTAGACCTTGCCCGCAACGACCTCGGCCGCGTCGCCAAGCCCGGCAGCGTGCGCGTGGAGCCCTACCGCACGATTGAACGCTACAGCCACGTCATGCACATCGTGAGTGGTGTGCAGGGCCGGATGCAGGATGCCCGCGACGCGTTCGACCTTTTCGCCGCCACGTTCCCCGCCGGCACCGTGACGGGTGCCCCCAAGGTGCGGGCGATGGAGATCATCGACGAACTCGAACCCGTCCGCCGCGGTGCTTACGCGGGCACCGTCGGTTACTTCGCCAGGGGCGGCGACATGGACCAGGCCATCGCCATCCGCACGCTGGTCTTCCGCGACGGGCACTACGCCTATCAGGCCGGCGCGGGCATCGTTGCCGACTCGGACCCGCACGCAG
The DNA here is from genome assembly GCA_964571915.1 of uncultured Phycisphaeraceae bacterium. Classification (GTDB taxonomy): domain Bacteria; phylum Planctomycetota; class Phycisphaerae; order Phycisphaerales; family UBA1924; genus JAEUIX01. Next base: position 5,246 of record CAZNEU010000192.1, on the reverse strand, counting down.
AGTACCGTGAGATCCGCGCCAAGGTGGGTGCGCTCGAAGCCGCGCTCAGCCTCGCGGCCGCGGGGCTCTAACCCGTCGTCACGTCTTCACCTTCGCCCACGCCTCATCCAGCCGCTTCAGCGACACCGTCGCCGCCGTCCCCAGTTCCTGGGCAAACAGCGACACCCGAAACTCCTCCAGCATCCACCGATACACCCGCACCTCCGGCGGCAGACTCGTCTCCAGCACCGTCCACGCGGCAATATCGCTCGGCACGCTCGGTGCACCCCGTCTTCGCGCCTTCGCTGGCGGCAGCGCGTGCCCCTTCTTGCCCTCGCCGGGCTTGGTGGGGCGGACGTCCCGTCCGCCTTCCTCGGGCGGCGCATCCGTGTCGCCCGCCTGCGCCTTGTCGTGTGCCAAGGCACGTGTGTGCGCCGCCGCCACATACCCCGTGAACCGCTTCCACGGCGGCCCCACCTCCGCCAGCGCGCGAGCCTCCCTTGGCGAGCCCTCCTCACGCAACTTCACCATCCGCTGCCACACCCCCTCCACATAGCGCGGCATGTGCCGCAGGTGCTCGAACGGCGTGTGCCGGATGAAGCGGGGGGGCATCAGGAACGCCGCGTGCTCGCGGATATCCGCCAACGACACCGCCCACGTGCGCGGCACGCCTGACCCGATCTTCGCCGCGATCCGCTGACGGGTCGCCAGCACCGTGGCCACCAGCGTCCCCACCTCCATGGTCGCCTGAGCGAGTTTGCCCCAGTGGGCCGTCTGCACCGCCTCAAAGTCCGCCGCCGTGCGGATGTCGCCCTCGCCCGCCAGAAACGCCCGCTCCACGATCACGTCCGTCAGGTCGCTCTTCAGGTCCGCCGCCGCGCCCAGCGGGGCGTAGTGCTTCAGCATCTCGTCCCACGTCGGAAGGCTCCGCAGGCGGTGCGAGAGTTCCTCCGCGCACGCAATCGCCAGCAACCGCCGCACGCCGCCCCGCGTCAGCCGCGCCGCGGCTTCGGGTGTCTCGGCCAGCGTCAACCCCGCAGAGTCCCCCTCGTCAACGAGCGCCGGATACGCGACCACCGGCCCCGTGGGGCCATCCACCTCGATCGTGGCGGGCAAGTCGCCGCAATCCCACGTGAGCAGCCCGGACCGTGCGTACTTGGCTCGTGCCAAGCCCGCCACGGCCCGCTGGGCCTTGCCCGCGAGCCGTTGCTTGATCTCCGCGGCATCGCGCGACACGCCCAGTTCCTTCCCGTGCCGATCCAGCACCTGCACGCGCAGACGCAGGTAATCCGGCACGCCCGCCAGCGACCACTGCGCGCCAGGCACACCGATGCCCCGCAGCACCTCCGCCGCCTCGCTTAGCGCCGCCGGCAGCGGCCCGCGACCGAACGCCAGCACGCCCGCGAGTTGCTCCGCCGCGCGGCGTGTGCCGCCCGCAGTTTCGCCGCCGCTGCCTTGGGTGGGGCTGGCTCCAGTGGGGCGGACGTCCCGTCCGCCGGTTCCGCCATCCACCAGCGCCACGCGCGTCGCCTTGGGCAGGCTCTTGACCAGTGCGTACACCTTCTCCATCAGCAACCCCGGCACCAGCCACGCGCACCGGTCCACATCCAGCAGCGGCAGCGATTCGATCGGCAGCGTCAGCGTGATGCCGTCGCTCTCCTCGCCCGGTGCGAGCCGATACGTGAGGTCTCCCCGCGGCCCGTTCTCGTCCGCGCTCAGGGCCGCCGAGTCCGGGAACGCCTCCGGCCGCGCCGCATCCGCTGCCTCGGGTGCCAGCACATCCGCCATCGCCATGAAGAGGGTTTGAGGGGCCAGCCGCTCCGCTTCCTGCCGCCACTTCTCAAAGGCCGGCACACTCCACACGCCCCGCGGCAAGCGCCGGTCAAAGAACGCGAACCGGGCGCTCACATCCGCCATCAGTTCCGGCCGCCGCAGTTTCGCCTCCAGCGTGTGCGCCTCTTCCAGCAGCCGCACGTTGTGCCGCACAAACGGGGCCTCGATCCCCGCGTCGTTCTCCACCAGCGCGTGATGGATGAACAGCACCCTTGCCGCGCCGGGGTCCACCGGGCCCAGGTGTACGCGCCGCCGCGGCGCGAGCACGATCCCGAAAATGGTCGCCCGTTCCCACGTGCTCGCCTCTCCCGCCTCACTGTTCCAGTGCGGGTCGCTGTACGTCCGCTTGATCTCGTGGGCCGCCAGCCGCTCGATCCACTCCGGCTGCACCTTCGCCAGCGTGCGGGCGTACAACTTCGTGGTCTGCACGATCTCCGCGGCCACAAACCAGCGTGGGTTCTTCTTGAAGAGCGTTGAGCCGGGAAAGATGCTCACCTTGCTGCCGCGGGCGCCGAGGTACTCAAACCCGCCCCCCGCCTCAGACTTGGTCGCGATGTTGGAGAGCAGACCGGTGAGCAGGGCCTTGTGGATCGCGTCCTCCACCGCGGGCTTGCCGTTGAACGCCAGCCGCATCTCTTCGCACAGGTCGCGCAGTTGCCGCTGCGTCTCCTGCCACTCGCGCATCTTGGTGAAACTCAGGAAGTGCTCGCGGCACCACGCCCGCAGGCGCGAGTGCGAAAGGTCGTCCTCCTGCACCTCGTACGCGTGCCAGATGTTGAGCAGCGTGAGAAAGTCAGAGGACTCATGCCGGAACGCCGCCAAGGCTTGGTCCGCCGCCTGCTGCTTGTCCATCGGCCGCTCACGCGGGTCTTGCGCCGCCAGCACCGCCGCGATCGGAAGCACCTCGCTCAGGCAATGCTCCTCGGCGCCCGCCAGAATCATCCGCCCGATGCGCACATCCACCGGCAGCGTGGCCAGCCGCTGGCCCACCTGGGTGATCCGCCCGTGGCCCTCCGGCTCGTCGATCGCGCCCAGTTCAAAGAGTGTTTCGTAGCCGTCCTTGATCATCCGCGCATCGGGTGGCTCCACGAACGGGAAGGCCTCGACCGCCCCCAGTTCCAGCGCCCGCATCCGCAGGATCACCGTGGCCAGATTGGTGCGCAGAATCTCCGGGTCGGTGAACGCCGGGCGCGCCAACAAATCGCTCTCGTCGTAGAGCCGGATGCAGATGCCCGCGGCCACACGCCCGCACCGGCCCGCACGCTGGCTTGCAGACGCCTGCGAGATCGCCTCGATGGGCAGCCGCTGAATCTTGCTCTTGTGGTTGTAGCGGCTGATGCGGGCAAAGCCCGTGTCCACCACCGCCCGGATGCCCGGCACCGTGAGCGAAGTCTCCGCCACGTTCGTGGCCAGCACCACGCGCCGGGGGCTGCCGCGCCCGGACGACGGGTTGAAGATCCGCATCTGCTCCGGTCCGCTCTGGCGAGCAAAGAGCGGCAGCACCTCCAGCCCCGGCCGCCCGTGCTTGCGCAGGGCCTCCGCCGCGTTGCGAATCTCCCGCTCGCCGGGCAAGAACACCAGAATGTCCCCCGCGATCCCGCCCCGTCCAGGCTCGCCCGGCGCGGCGGGGGCGCACAGTTCATCCACCGCGTCCACAATCGCCAGGTCTTCGTTGCGCTCAAAGTCGTCGGCCTCTCGCTCGGCCAGCCCGCGATACCGCACCTCCACCGGATACGTCCGCCCGCTCACCTCGATGATCGGCGCCCGCTGGGCACCGCCGAAGTGGTCGCTCAGCCGCTTGGGATCAATCGTCGCGCTCGTCACGATCACCTTCAGGTCCGGCCTCCGCGGCAGCAACTGCCGCAGGTACCCCAGCAGAAAATCAATGTTCAGACTGCGCTCGTGCGCCTCGTCGATGATGATCGTGTCGTACTGCTCCAGCAGCCGGTCGCCCTGCGTCTCCGCCAGCAGAATGCCGTCGGTCATCAGTTTGATGTACGAGTCGGGCGAACTCTCATCCCCGAACCTCACCTTGTACCCCACCGCACCGCGCGGCCCCAGCGGCGTCCCCAGTTCATCCGCGATCCGCGCCGCCACCGTCCTCGCCGCCAGCCTGCGCGGCTGCGTGTGGCCGATGATCCCCGCCACCCCGCGCCCGATCGAGAGACAGATCTTGGGCAGTTGCGTCGTCTTGCCCGAGCCCGTCTCGCCGCAGAGCACCACCACCTGATGCGCCTCGATCGTGCGTGCAATCTCCCCGCGCCGCTCGTTCACCGGCAGTTGCTGAGGGAACGTGGGCTGCGGTGCCCGCCTGGCGCGCTCCTCGCGTGCCCGCACGCTCCGCTCAACGGTCTCGGTCATGTCGCGCAGCACGTCGGCGCGCGGCTCGGTGTTTCCGGCCCGATGGGCCGCCGCCAGCAGCCGCGCGCGCAGCCGGCGTGCATCGCGCGCCAGCGCGTGCTCCAGCCGACGGACAAGCGTCTGGATAGAGGGTTCAACGCGCACGTGCTGCTCAGCAATCGATTTGACGGCTACATCCGCTGGCCCGCGGGCTCGTCGCGACCCTACTCGATCGTGTAAGAGCCCCCCGCATGAATGAGACCGAGTTGAGCGAGCAGTCTTCGTGCGGGAGCCTGCGGAGAGAGGCTCGTGCGCCCGCTCGAAACCCACACGAATCGACGTGGCAGCCGTTCAAGGGGCTTGGCCTCGCTTGCCAACCAAGACCGGAGCCAGCGCAACTTGGCCTCCATGCTTTTGACCTCTCCCTGATTTCCCGGATGAACTTCAATCCAGTGAACAAACTCCGCGTGGCCACCACAGGCGTATCCCACGCCATAGTCCCAACGCGGGCTGGTTGGCAGGCTGGTCCGGAGGGCCGCGTCGAGGTGAATACTCCCCGCGACCCGGCGTGAGTCTCGCACCTTGAGTCGCCTTCGATCGACTCCGGATACCGCTTGCAGCCCGCGCCTGACGTGGCTGGCAATTACGGGGCAAGCGGCAATGGCGGCGGTAAAGGTCTGCGCACGCCTCATCGCGAACCCCGCGCGGTCGCCTCGGCAACGGCAACGTTGGCCCTCTGACTGAACTCACTGAGTCCGCCCCACGCGGCTTCGAGCAAGTTCGGCGAGTCCGGATCGAGCGATGAAATGTCGGCGGTCTTGCCAGTCTCCCGATCAAAGTAGTAGACTCGGAGGTCTTTTTGAAGCGTCTTCTCGGCGACGCGCAACATGGCGGGCTTGGCTGGGGCGCCAAACAGGCTCAGTAAATCGCGGGGACGAGGGTCAGCGCTCGCTTGCAGTTGTCGGATAGCCCAGACGGCTTCCAGCACCTGCGGCGAGTGCGTGGAAACACAGACGCGATAGCCCCGAGCGATCAGCTCGAGCACCATAAGCAGCACGACACTGATTGCCCGCGGGTGCAGGCCCATCTCAATC